>CAVEPP010000216.1:0-3734 GCA_963617605.1 Alloprevotella sp.
ATCGTAACCGATTCCCGCAGGGGGAAGCATCTGCCCTTGATGATGGCGGGGCGGGCATCACCGCGCCCCGCATCGTCCGCTTGCGTTATCAGGCAAACCCAAAGCCGAAAATCAAAATCCTTTACGGACGCGAGCTTTTCGCTTTCGCAAATGCTCTCTTTGATGATTCTGTTCGGCATGGCGCGCCTCCGTTAGAACGGAAGCTGTCCGTCATCTTCCGATTCGGGGATTTCCGAAAATCCCTGTTCCGGGGCAGCCCCGCCGGATTCGGAAGAGCGCTTGCTTTCGCAGAACTCGTGCCGGTCAACGATGATATCCGTCGTGTACCGCTTTACGCCGTCTTTTTCGTAGCTTCCGGTCTGGATGCGTCCCTCAACGGCGATCTTCATTCCCTTTCGGAGATAATTCCCGGCGAACTCCGCCGGCTTTCCAAAGGCGGTGCAGCTAAGAAAATCCGCTTCCGGCTGTCCTTCGGCCTTTATGTTCCGATCAACGGCCAGACGGTACGAGGCAACCGATTTGCCGGAATTTGTCTGCCGAATGTCCGGGTCAGCGGTAAGCCGACCGATGAGAATCACTTTATTCATGGGTTTCACCGCCGTCCTTTATTTCTCCGGTTTCCTCGTCAACCTCGGCGAACTCGGCATCAAAGACCGTTTCACTCGGCACGGAATACATATCGTCCGAAAGCCCTTTCTTGATGACCTCATCCTGTACCGCCGCTTTGACAAACTCGGATTTCAGCGGCGCGTACTTAAGGACACGCTTCAGCACGGTCTTTTTCGCCATTTCTTCAAAGTTCGTTTTCCACGGGGAAAATCCGCTGCTGTAAGCCTTGCTGTACTTCTTGGCGTGTTCCCGCACGTCCTCCATGCTCATGACCTCGAAGCCGTAGCCTCCGCTCTTGGTCTTGAATACTGCGTACACCTTGACAGGCTCGCCGCGGTTCTTATCCGCCGGTTTGTGCGTCAGCTTCGGTTCGAGGCCGTATTCGCATTCAAATTCATCGTTGGCATAAACAACGTGCGCCTGAATGACTTCTACTTCGCCGCTGCGGTAAGCAAGGTCGATCAGACCCTTATAGCCAAGCTGGAACTGCGCTTCCAGCGTCCCCTTGTTGTTATAGGGCAGGACGTAAGCCTGTCCGAGCGGCGTGTTGACCTCAAGGCCGAGCTGGGCGCTTGTCATCATCGCGCCGAGAAAGCTCGCCGGTGTGCAGCTTCCGAGCTTCGGATTGACGGAGATCGCCGAAAGGACAATGCGCGTAAAGCGCTCCGGCGTGATGACGGACGGCAGAGCCTTTGCGATCTCGCCTTCCATGCTCTTGATGTACTGCTGCATCGTCTTTTTTTCCGGCGCTTTCATATCTACCGCCTGACGCTGAATAATGTTTGCCATTGTTTTATGCTCCCTTCATTTCTGTCACCCGGAACGTCCGGGCAGATGTTTCTTTGTAATATCCGGTCAGATCAAGACCGGGATTTTCCTTTGCAAAGCGCTTGCTGTCGAACGTGCGCCGGGTGCTGGATTTCCACGAAACGCGGAAGCCGTCACACTCGCCGCCTCCGGCGTCGCCCATAAAGGATTTGATTTTGTTTGCCGCTTCGTCCTGCATGGCTTTCAGCTCCGCGATCTGCTTGCCGATGGCGATGTACTGCGCAAGCGCCGAAGATTCCAGCGTCAGATCAACGGTTTCGTCGCGGCTTTCCGGGTAAAAGGTTTCTATCGTCTCCGTCGTGGCGCGCGAGCTGTCCGCCGCGGGCGGCGTGCGGGTTTTCACCAGTTCCCAGAAATCCGCCTCTGCCTCCATCAGAGCGGTGATCTCCGCTTCGTCACGCTCGATGGTGAACCATCGGAAATCCCGGTTGCCGATCAGGACGGCCAGATACCAGCGCTTTTTCCCGGTCATCGCCATATAGTGGACACATTGACAATAGTAATTTGCCGGATACTCGCCGCCCTTGAACTTCTTCATGTTCAGCTCGGACGTTGTTTTGATTTCCAGCCCCGCGTCCTCGCCGACGATCTCGCGGTCGATATTGGCAATAGCAAAAGGATAATCGGTATTAAAAAAGCTCTGCTTGCATTTGCGAACCTTTTTCCCGGTCTCGGCGGCAAACTTCTGCGCAACAAATTCCTCGAGGTATGTACCGACTTCCGTTGCAAGGTTTCCGGCAAAGCCGGGGATTTGGCCGGTCTTTTCAGCCCACAGCGCATAAGGCGAGGAAAACGGGTTCAAGCCCACGACCGCCGCCGCGTCGCTGCCGCCGATATACGTGCTGCGCAGCGCAAGCCATTCTCCGTGGCTCGCCGTTTTGACTTTCGTGATACTCATTCGGCGGCGGTGGTCTTTACCTTCACGAGCTTCTGCTTGAGATCGGCGATCTCAGCTTCAAGCGCCTTGATACGCTCGCCCTGCCGGTAGCTCTCGGAGCCGTAGTTGATGGCCTTGTTCTCGGCGATCTCCCGTGCCGCTTCCGCTTCATAAACGCGGTGGATGAGCTCGCGGTACTCGCTCGACCGAACGGGGATGTAAATGTCCTCCGTCTCCTTGCGGTTCAGCTCGGCGGTGGCGTTGAGCATGATGTTCACGGTGCGTTCTTCCATTATTCAAGTTCCTTTCCGTCAAATATTTCATTTAGTGCTTTGATCTCTTCGGTGTCAAAATTGCAGATTAAAAGCTCGTGGAAGCTGTCGCGGAGGTTTTGTGCGCAATCGTCGCAGTAGATTCCCTCGGCATACCGTCCGCAGAGGGGGCATTTGTTTCCCCACTCGATACGGTCGGAACCGCAGGTCGGGCATCTTTCCCAGCCGTACCCCTCGTCGGCATAAACGACGGGGTAAAAGCCGTCCTCGCCGCAGTCACGGCAGCGGCACGTTCTGGACACTTGACAAGTCCGCCTCCTTTGCTGTAGAATTTGAAGCAAGGTTGTTTTTCCTGTAAGCGTCGTCGGTGTCATCTCCACCGGCGGCGCTTTCGTTTTGCGCCAACCACGCCAGCACGAGGGATTCGAGGAATGTTTGCATCGACGATACGCCGCACCGTTCCAGCGCTTGTTTAACGCGCTGTGCGGTGCTTTCGGTCAACCGGCACTGTAACCGTATGGGCTTTGCACGCTTGTCTGTGCGGGGCTTCTGGTGGACGATCTCGTCGTATATCTCCTGCGCCCTTGCGCAAAACCGAACGCCGTATTCGTTCGTGTGGAGCGCCATACAGACGGCGCTTTTGTTGGCCTTGGGAAATTCGTCCCGCAAAGCCTCTACGACTTCGGGGTACTGCTTCGTTTTCAATGTCGTCCTCCTCTCTGCATCAGCTGCGCATCCGGCATTTGCAGCCAGCGGCAGCAGTCGTCCGACAGGCTCGCGAAGCCGTAGACAGCGAAAATGCCCTCGATGACGGCGAAGCCGAGACCCTGCCCGAACTTCCAGACGAAGAAGATCACAGCGGCCAAAAGTGCCATGATCGCGGTGGTGGCGAACATCGCCTTTCGTTTTGTCATTTGTCATTCCTACTTTCTGCGGCGGCGAGCCGCTTTTTTGTTTTTGGTGATTTGGTCGATGGTGTAATCGGATATCGCAATGCGCGTTGCTCTTGCTTCCCGCCGGGCATTGCATCCGGCCTTAAATTCCGCGTACCGGGGACAGGATGCATGGCAGCCGACATAACGCTCGGCGCAGCCCTTACACGGGGCGATCATGCGGTTTTCTGCTGGTAGGCGCGGATCGCGTCCATG
>CAVEPP010000217.1:0-3657 GCA_963617605.1 Alloprevotella sp.
ACTCCACGGCGAGAAATATGGTGATGGCTGCGATCACGACGATATTTATTGCCCGGAGCCAGGGGCGGGGGATGGGCGCGCTCTTTCCGTGCTTCCACGCCCATTTCCAGAGAAAGAAACGGCCAAAGCACACGACCGACAGCATCAGCCAGAGAAAGAGCAGCGACTGCCCGAACCGCACGGTGATGCCCTGGCCGAGATAATATAAAAGCGTCAGTATCCCGGCGTACAGAAAAAGCCGGTTGATGCGTTGTTCTTTTTTTGTCATAGCGTTCCTCCGGAAAAGATTTCCTGCCAAAAAGACGGGGAAAAAGCACCGAAAGTTCATTATACATAGTTTTGGGAGAAAAACCAATGGGAAAAGGGAAATTTGAAGGCTGTCTGCTTGTTGCGGATTTTGACGATACGCTCTGCCCCGAGCACGGCGCACCCGTGCCGGAGGAAAACCGGCGCGCGGCAAAGTATTTCATGGACGAGGGCGGCCTCTTTACGATCGCCACGGGGCGGGATGTGCGCTCCTATTACTCCATCCGGGACAAATTCACCGTTAACGCGCCGCTCGTGCTGAGCAACGGCGCGGTGATCTTCGACGGCGAATCCGGCGAGAGCTGGTACGAGAGCTTCCTGCCGTTTTCCTGCCGGAGCGACCTTACCGCCGCGCGCGACGCCTTCCCCGGCACGGGCATGGAGGTCCACCGCGGCGCGGATGTGCGCGTCTGCGGCTGCAACGCAACGCTCGAGGAGCACCTTTTCCGCATGGGCGTGCCGGTGTCGGAGGCTGACCCCGGACACATCCTCTATCCGTGGACGAAGGTGGTGCTCGTAGCGCCGGACGAGATCCGCGCCGAGAGCGAAACGTCGCACGCGCTCTGCGCGTGGATCGCCGAGCAGTTCCCCGGCCGGTATGAGGCCGTGCCCTCCGGCGCACTGGTTGACGTGGTCGCCGCCGGGAGCGACAAGGGCAGCGGCGTGCAGCGTCTGGCGGATTTTCTGGATATTCTTCCGGAAAACGTCGTCTGCATCGGCGACGGCTGGAACGATATCCCGATGCTGCGCGCGGCGGGGCATGCTTTCGCGCCGGAAACGGCGCTGCCGGAGGTTTTGGCACTTCCCAACGTGACGAAGCTCGGCGTGCCCGGACGCTGCATCCGCGACGTGATAGACAGGCTCGAAGCGGATCGAAAATAAATTTTTATACAAATTTTCACTGAATTATTTGTTGACATTTCCAAGAGAAGAATTTATACTGAAATCGAATTCCGCAGATCGGAGAGAGATCGATACATGAACGTGTCCATTCGTATGTTTCGATACTTTTTTACCCGTACTATTTCATAGTATGGTAATTTGTGATGCGGAAAATGACCTTGGAAGCGAAGGCTTTTTAGGCGGCACAGATTACACTGTGCCGCTTTTTTGTTTTTGGAGGAACAACCGATGATCGTCATTTTGAAAAACGGCGCTGCCGAAGAGAAGAAAAACCAGCTCGTCGACTGGCTGAAGGAGCAGGGACTGCAGATCCATACTTCCGTCGGCGAGTATCAGACCGTTCTCGGTCTCGTGGGCGATACGAGCCGGGTCGATATGGATCTCATTGCGAGCCTCGGCATCGTCGATTCCGTCAAGCGCGTCACGGAGCCGTTCAAGTGCTGCAACCGCAAATTCCACCCGGACGACACCGTCGTGCAGGTCGGAGACGTGCGCATCGGCGGCGGGAATTTCGTGATGATCGCGGGCCCGTGCAGCGTCGAGAGCGAGGAGCAGATCGTCGGCATTGCGAAGGCGGTCAAGGCCTCCGGCGCGCAGATCCTCCGCGGCGGAGCTTTCAAGCCGCGCACCTCGCCCTATGATTTTCAGGGCCTTGCCGCCACGGGACTCGAGCTTTTGAAGATCGCCCGGCAGGAGACGGGCCTTCCGATCGTCACCGAGATCATGGGCACTTCTGCGCTCGATCTTTTCGCGGATGTGGACGTTATCCAGGTCGGTGCGCGCAACATGCAGAACTTCGACCTCTTGAAGGAGCTCGGAAAGCTCCGCAAGCCCATTCTGCTCAAGCGCGGCCTTGCCGCGACGCTCAAGGAACTGCTGATGAGTGCCGAGTACATCATGGCGGGCGGCAACGAGCAGATCATCCTCTGCGAGCGCGGCATCCGCACGTTTGACGATTACACGAGAAACACGCTCGACCTTGCCGCCGTGCCGATGCTCCACGAGCTGACGCACCTGCCGGTCATCGTCGATCCGAGCCATTCGACCGGCCTTGCCCGCATGGTGCGCCCGATGGCGCTCGCGGCGGCGGCCTGCGGCACGGACGGGCTCATTATCGAAGTCCATAACGATCCGATGCACGCACTTTGCGACGGCGCGCAGTCCATCAAGCCCGACGAGTACGACGCGCTCTGCAAGGACGTGAACGCTATCCGCGAGGTAGCCCTGCGATGACGGTCGGGATCGTCGGCCTCGGGCTGATCGGCGGCTCGATCGCCAAAGCGTACCGCGCGCACGGTGCGTGTGTCCTCGCCTTTGATACGGACAGCGCGGTGCTCTCCTTCGCGCAGCTCGACGGCACAGTGGACGCTGTGCTGTCGATGGAGAATATTCCCTCCTGCGACCTTGTTTTGATTGCGGTGCGCCCCGGCGCGGCGATATCGTATCTGCGCGCCGCAGCGCCCCATATCGGCGCGCATCCCGTCGTCATTGACTGCTGCGGCGTGAAGCGGGAGGTGTGCGAGACGGCGTTCGCTCTTGCACGCGAGCACGGCTTCACGTTTCTCGGCGGTCACCCGATGGCGGGCAGCCATAAGGCCGGGTATAAAAACGCGCGCGCCAATCTCTTTCACGGCGCGCCCATGGTGCTCGTGCCGCCGGAGGGGGACGATATCGCGCTCCTCGCGCGGGCCAAGGAGCTTTTGGCCCCGGCCGAGTTTGGACGCTTCAGCGTCACGAGCGCGGCCGAGCACGACCGCATGATCGCCTTTACGTCGCAGCTCGCGCACATCGTCTCGAACGCCTACATCAAAAGCCCCACGGCACGCAGCCACAAAGGTTTCTCTGCGGGGAGCTATAAGGACTTAACGCGCGTCGCCTGGCTCGATCCCTCCATGTGGGCGGAGCTGTTTCTCAGTAACCGCGACAATGTGCTCTTTGAGCTGGATAGTCTTGCCGGTTCGCTCGCGCTGTACCGCGCGGCGGTGGAGAATAACGATCTCGAAACGCTCACGGCGCTTTTGGACGAGGGCCGCCGGCGCAAGGAGGAGGTAGACGGAAGGTGAAAACGATCCACGTAACGGCGTCGCGTGAATACGATGTCGTCATCGGCGAGGGGCTTCTCGACGAATGTGGGCAGCGCGTTGCCGCTGCTGTTCCGGGCGCGGAAAAGGCGGTCGTCTGCACCGACACGACCGTATATCCGCTTTATGCCAGGCGCGTGACAGGTTCGCTCAGGGCGGCGGGCTTCACGGTCCTGGAATATGTTTTTTCCGCTGGGGAGCACTCCAAGACCATTGATACCTGGCAGCAGATGCTCGGCTTCCTTGCCGAAAACCGCGTGAGCCGGAGCGACGCTGTCGTCGCGCTCGGCGGCGGCGTCACGGGCGACATGGCCGGGTTTGCTGCGGCGTGCTACCAGCGTGGCGTCCGGCTCGTGCACCTCCCGAC
>CAVEPP010000218.1:0-3622 GCA_963617605.1 Alloprevotella sp.
CCCTGAATACTCCGGCAGAAACGTATGACATGGCATACAGCTATCTGGCCATTTATGTTCTGGGGTATATGGCCGTCTTCCTCTACCTTTACTTTACCGCCGTTCTGCGCAGCTTCGGAAATTCGGTGTTTCAGGCCGCCGCGATGCTGGTATCCACGATCCTCAATACGATCCTTGATCCCATTTTCATCCGCATTCTTGGCTTTCACGGGGCCGCGGCCGCCACGCTCCTTTCGCAGGGGATCTGTCTGCTGTTCATGCTGGTCTATCTGAAAAAGAAGAAATTGTTCACGCTCAGGCTCTCCGCATTTGACCGGCGTGAAATCGTACCTATCCTGCAAAAGGCGATCCCTTCCGTGATCCAGCAGAGCATCCCGGCCATCAGCACGACATTTCTCACCGCGCTCGTCAGCACCTGCGGCGTCACGGCGATCGCAGCTTACGGAGTGACTGGCAAGCTGGAGACCATTCTGTTGTATCCGGCGATGGCTTTGAACATGGTCCTGACGACCATCATCGGGCAGTGCGCCGGCGGCAGACGGTACGACCGGGCAAGGGACTATTGGAAGTGTGCGTCGGGATACGGCTGCGGTCTGCTTGCGATCCTCTCCATTTTTATTATCGGGTTCTCCAAACAGCTCTCCGGTCTGTTTATACCCAGCCGCGATGCAGCCGCGATCGTCGGGATCTATTTCCGGATCGTCGGCGTCGGGTACATTATGAACACTGCTACGAACTGCTGTCTCGGCATGTTCAACGGAATGGGAAAGCCCGCAATGAGCATGCTTTTGATGATCTTTTATTATATTGCCGTCCGCATACCTCTCTCGTGGCTTCTTTCCCGTCTGGGTCTTGGGCTGAACGGAATATGGATCGCCGTACTGGTAAGTCATATGGCGGCGTGTGCCGCTGCCGGTATCGCCGGAGCGGTCAGCCTTAAAAATCGGGCCGGTGCCATTCGGCATACCCGGCCGCACAGCGGCGACAGGCAGTCCATTAGTTTACCATAATTTATTATCGTTAACTCAAATGATGCTTGCGCGGCTAAGATTTCTTGGGTATAATACAAAAAGAGAATCGCACGAAAAAGGAGATCCTTATGGCCGCAAACGGGAAAAGAAAAACGACCGGCGCGCTCGGCGTCGTTCTCGCGCTGGTGCTGACAGTCGTTATTGGCGGGGGCGTAGTGTACGGCGCGTATGCCATCGCGTCCGCGCAGCCCGGCCCCGCCGGGGAGACGGCCGCTGCCGCGGCGCACGATACGACGCTCTCCGTTTTCAATGCGGGCGCGGTGCAGACCGGCGAGGCCCCCTCGCCCGCCCCGATACCGGCGGAAAAGGCTTCGGAGGACGAGTACGACTATAAGGAAATCCTCTCTGACGAGGACGGGCTTCTCGTCGCGCGCATCGTCGGCAAGCGCTGGAGCGGCTATATTGCCGTGATCGACGATCCGATGCGCGTGTCGCTCTCGGTCTGCCCGGTGTTCAGCCCGGACGTGCGCGGCTACTCCGTGGCGGAGAACGCGGAAAAGACCGGTGCAGTGCTTGCCATCAACGGCGGCGGCTTTGAAGATCCCGGCGGTGCCGGAAACGGCGCGATGCCTACCGGAAACGTGATGGCAAACGGCGAAATGCTCTGGAACAGCTACGGCTCGACCGTCGGCATGGACGGCTCCGGTCAGCTCCACGTCGGCGAGTTTTACGGCAGCCAGTGTGTGGAGATGGGTCTCCAGTGGGCCGTGAGCTATGGCCCGACACTCGTGGAAAACGGCGAGATCCGCCCCGGTCTTGACGCACTTTATCTCGAACCGCGCACCGCCGTCGGGCAGCGTGCAGACGGCTCGGTCATCTTTGTCGTTTTGCAGGGCCGCCAGCCCGCGGTGCTCGGCGTTTCGCGCCAGCAGCTTGCCGAGATCATGGTAGAATACGGTGCAGTGAATGCCGGGAATCTGGACGGCGGCGCTTCCAGCGATATGTATTTCCAGGGCGAATATGTGAACGTGTGCAATACATCCGGCGGACCGCGGGGCATCCCCACGGCGGTCGTCGTGACACCGGCGCAGTAAGAAGGAGGAAGGGATATGAAACGCTCAACGCTTCTTCTGATCTGCCTTCTCGTGTTTGTGGTGCTCGTCGGCGGGGCCACCGCGTGGATGTACTTCTCCCCGGTCGGCGCGCTCGCGCCGGTCTCGGCGGAGGACGCCGTGCAGGAGCTTCTCGACACGGCCGATACCGCCGAATGGCGCGCAAAATATGTTTCGCTCTGTGCACCGGAGACAAGCGTTTTTGAAAGCGCCGAAACAGTCGCCGGAGACCTCTTCGACACTGCCGTGCAGGGACGAAAGTTTTCGTTCCGGCTGGACAGCGATAACGCCTCGCGCAGCGCGCCGGTCTATATCCTTTCTGCCGGAGAAAATGACCTTCTGCATCTGAACGCGAGCTACGATAAGGCCGGCCGCGTGTGGAAAGTCGAGCCCGCGGCGCTCGGCGCGCTGCATACCGAGGCCCGCACGCTCACCATCACGGTGCCGGAGGGCTCGGCAGTCTCCGTGAATGACATCTCTCTCAGTGAAGAATATATTACGGACAGCCGTGTCCCCTACACCGGCATTTCCGAGCTGGAATCGCAGTTCGATACGTGCCCCTACCGCGTGACGTACACCGTCCCGGGCCTTTACGAAGCGGTACAGGTGGACGTATCGCGCGAAGCGGGCGTCCTGCTGCTCTACTCGGACGGCACGCGCTTTGACTATACCGTCCCGGACGCCGGGACGCACGCTTTCCGCGTGACCGCGCCGCAGGAAGCGACCGTCACGGCGGGCGGCGCACCGCTCACCGACGCGCAGGCGGTCTCCTTCGCCCCGCTCTCCACGCATGTGGACATCCCGGACGAACTTACCGGGGCGCTGCCAGTTTACACGGTGTACGCCGCCGGAGGACTTTACAGCGATCCAACCTTCGCCGCCGCGCTGCCGGACGGTACAGCACTTGTGCCGGCGACCGATACCGCCGGTTTTCCGACCTTTGAGCTGCCCGGAAACGAGGCGCTCTGGAACGAGTGTCACGAGCGCGTGGAAAACTACATGCGCGAGAT
This sequence comes from Alloprevotella sp., assembly GCA_963617605.1. Taxonomy (GTDB): domain Bacteria; phylum Bacillota; class Clostridia; order Oscillospirales; family Oscillospiraceae; genus Apopatocola. The sequence continues at coordinate 3,094 of CAVEPP010000218.1, forward strand.
CGCCGGGTACGGCGCGGGAAACACCGCGTCAAACTACCCCTCCGGGTATGTTGTGCCAGGCGCGCCGCTGCAGCTTTATTTCCAGTATGCGCTCGACACGCTCCACTGGACAAGGGGCTTCACGATCACCTTCAACGAGGTGAAAACCTGGGGCTACATCCCGCTCGGCGAGGACGCCTTCCTCTGCCAGGGCGAGGCGAATTTCACCACTGCCACGCGCCACGAGACACGCGAGAACATCGTGGAATATGAAATGCTCTGGATCCGGCAAAACGGCACATGGTATATTCAGGACATGAGCTTTTTATAAGCACACAAACAGACCGTCGAAAAAGCCTCGCAGAGTTTGCGCCCGCAGGCGCAAATAGAGTTCAATTCATTTTCTCCGGCGGCGTGTACGTCGGAGAAAATACTTCTCGGCTCGCAAACGTGCGAGTTGTGCGCCACAGGCGCACAGCGAGTGCGCTGCGGCGGGCCGCAGCCTTTTCAAACGAGAGCCCAGCGTAGCGGGTCTCGTTTGAGAGCGTGT
>CAVEPP010000219.1:0-3619 GCA_963617605.1 Alloprevotella sp.
TAACCGACTGTAACCTGACTTCTCAGGTCGGCGCTTTTGCGGCGGCCTTTTTGTGTTGCACTTTTTCTCTACCTTCTGCCTGTAAATTTTTCTTCTATCAAGTCCACTTTGGGGCTTGACTTTTTATTTGCAGGCTTAATTCAATAAGAAAGAAATGGTATACAGATTCAGATGAGCACGGCGGCCCGGCGCATGGCCGTGAACCATTCGCGTTCGATGGCGCGCGCATCCAGCTCGCCGCTCACATAGCCCTTCATCAGCCGGTCAAAAAGCTGGATGTATTCGCTGATAGCCTGCGCCAGCTCGTCGGCGGTGCAGTCTCTGGCGGGCGGTGCGATGGAGCGTACGAACTTGCCGTCGTACAGCGCATACTGCCGCTCCGTTCCGGAGGGCAGGTGCGCGTCCTCGATGCGCTTCCAGAGCCGGAAAAACTCCGTCATCGCGCGGATGAGCGCTTCGGACTGCGTGCGGAAGAGCACCGTCAGTTCGCCGATAGAGTTTTCGTCGCCGCCATGCAGCTCCAGCTCGTACTTGACCGTCGGGCGGTATTTATACTGCAGAGAGCTTTTGAGCGACATCGTGCTGCTGTTCGGCGAAAAGAACGGCACCAGCTCGCGCGAGGGGCCGATAAGCTGCTCCAGCGCAGAAAAAATGTCGTTGATGCGGCGCTCGGGCGTCGTATAATTCACATATTCGGCGAGGATCTGATTGATGAGATTTGACCGGCTCGTCCCCAGCCGGTGCGCGAGCGCGTCCACTTCGCGGACGACCTCCTCGTTGAGCATCAGGCTGTACAATGTCTTTTTCAAAAGGAACCATCTCCTTTGACCTATTTTGACCTTTTGAGCATAGTATAACACAAGAAAAACTTTTGTCAATAGTTTTATATAAATTATTTTGCAAATTATATTTATTTCGTTTCAGTTTTCAGTCGCCGGATTCAGGATATTTTTACTCGGCACATAAAAACGGCTCCCCGGATTATTTCCGGGGAGCATACTTCATTTATAGGGGCTGTAGTCCGGCAATATGGCCGAGGCGGCGTAGGTGTCGATCATGTAGACCGAGGCGTCGCCCACCATGGTGGCATAGCCGGGGAGGACGTTGGCCTCGATGTCGCTGCGCACGCCTTTCAAAAGCACACGCGCTATCCAGACGAGATTCCGTGCCGACAGGTCGGTCGTGAGGTTTTCCTTATAAATCTGCCAGAGACCGGGCAGCGCGGAGAGCGTCTGCGGCCGGAGCCACTGCTTCATGGCGGCCTTCAGTACCGCGCGCTGCACCTCTGTACGGCCGATATCGGCATTGGCGTATCCCGAGCGGAAGCGAACGACCCACATAAGCTGCTCGCCCGTGAGATGCTGCTCTCCCGCCTGAAGGTGAATATAAAGATCCTGCGTAGGATCGTCATAGTCCATGTCCATGGGCACATCAAAGTCCAGCCCGCCGAGCAGGTCGACCGCCTCAACAAAGGCGTTGAGATCGATGAGAGCGTAGGCATCCGGCATAAAGCCGACGACGTTTTTCACCTGCTCCATGAGCTGTTCCATGCCCTTTTCCCCGCCGCCGACCGCGCCGTAGGCCGAGTTGATTTTCGGCACATAATAAGCGGGCGCATACGTATCGCGCGGGATGCTCAAGAGGCGGAGGCTTCCTTCGCTCCGGTCGAGCGTCAGAAGCAATATCGTGTCGGTTCGCGTGCCGTCCTCGTCCGTGCCGCAGAGCAGAACCGTGCTGCGGCCCGGAATACGATCAAGGTTATCCGGGTTCCGCACCGGCGCTTTGCCGATGACTACCACCGCAACAATGACGAGCAGCACAAGCGCTGCAAGAAAGCGAAGAAAGCCCCCCTTGCGGCGGCGCTTTTTTCTTTTCGGCCGTCCTCTCGGCGGAGGCGGCGCAGCGGGCCGATCCTCGGGAGCGTAGGAGATATCCTCCTCTTCCTCCTCCGGTTCATTATCCGCTTCGGTAATATCCTCGTCGGGATCTTCTTCGTATTCCCCGTCGTCCGTGTCCGCTTCCCGCCCCTCGCGCTCTTTCTGCGAGTAGTAGGCGTCTCGCTGCGCATAGTAAGCGTCCCGGCGGGCGTAGTAAGCGTCGCGCTCGGCGTAATATTCTTCCCGCGCTTCCGGCGACAGGTGGCGTCCCGCGGTGGGATATTCCTCCGGCGGGGTGTTCCAGTCGGCGAAATAGTCCTCCTGCGGCGTGCCGTCCCAGTTGGTGGGCGTCCGGTTTGTATTGTCGCTTTGTTTCATGGTGTTTCTTCCCTAAAGTTTTATATCTTCTATCCTTCAGACGGATTTTCCCGTCCGGGGGTTCATTGTAGCAGGGTTTTTGCCATAGAGCAAGAAAAAACGCGCGTACCGGAAACCCGGTACACGCGCTTTATTAGATCGGGTCGATCAGCCGATGCCGCCCCAGGCCGCGCCGAAAATGAGTGCGAGCAGAGAGAGCACGCAGAACGCATACTTGCCGAGAGGGTAGAACCATCCGCCGATCGGCTTGCGGATGCCGTAGGACACGGCCTCGATCGCGGTCTCCTTCTTGAGGACCCAGAAGAACATGATCGCCGCGAGGAGGGCGCCGATCGGGCAGATGTAAATGGAGACAACGTCCATCCACTGGCTGGTCCATGGCTGAATGATCAATGCAACGGCGAAGCCGATAACGCCGATGATTGTCACGGACGGAACGCGCTTGAGACAAAGCTTCTCCTGCAGGAACGCCACAGGAGCCTCGTACAGGTTGACGATGGAGCTGACGCCGGCAAACAAAACGCAGATAAAGAAGATCGCGCCGACGATACGGCCGCCGGGCATGCCGTTGAGAACGTTGACAAGATAGATGAACATGAGGCCCGGGCCGCTCTTGGAGGGCTCGACGCCTCCGGCGGACATGGCCGGGAGGATGACGAGGGCTGCGAGCATAGCCGCGAGAGTATCAAAAATCGCAACATTGCGGGCGGAGGAGGGGATATTCTCGTTCTTGCTGAGGTAGGAGCCGTAAATAACGGAGCCGTTGCCGGCAACGGACAGGGAAAAGAACGCCTGACCGAAGGCATACACCCAGACCTTGATGTCGAGGAGACCGGCGGGATTCAGCGTGAAGATATAACGGTAGCCTCGGCCGGAGCCGGGGAGAAACGCGATATACACGCCGAGGATCACGAACAGGCCGAACAGGGCCGGCATCATGATCTTGTTGGCCTTTTCGATGCCGCCGCCAATGCCGAACGCCATGATGGCGAGGGAGATCACAAGGCCGATGACGATCCACGCACCGTTGCCGATGGTGAAGAGGCCTTCACTGAACATCATGCGGACAGCTTCACCGAGGGTCCCCGCTTCGGGAGCAATGGAGCCGAACGCGCCCCCAATGCTGCCCATGTCGGTGCCGAGAGCGTGCAGACTGCCGGTAAGACCCATCCAGCAGTACTTGAAGATCCAGCTCATAACGACAGTATAGCCGATGGCGAGCATCATGGAGCCGATAACGGGGACGGCGCCGATGACTTCGCCGACTTTTCTGTTGCCGCAGCGGCTCTCGGTGCACTTACCGAAAGCGCCGACAGGGCCCGCCGCAGCCCAGCGGCCGAGAGCAAACTCTTCGATAACACCAG
>CAVEPP010000220.1:0-3600 GCA_963617605.1 Alloprevotella sp.
CCTGTGCCGTCGGCGTCTGCCAGCTCACGTCGCCGACGTCTGTGCTGCCGGGGAGAAATCCCTCGCCGGAGTAGAGCGGCAGCAGGAAGTCGTTCATGGGCTTCGTCATATTTTCTGAAAGCGCGCGGGATTCTTTGGCGATAGTGCTGTCAAACCTTGCGCCGATGCCGGGGGCACGCGTCTGCGGCGGGAACGTCTGGCAGAGCGCCGAAGCGAAAGCAAGCTCCTGCTCGGTATATTCCGGCACGCCGGTCGCCGCGAGCGAGGCGTGCAGCAGCGCTTCGAGCGTGAAGTTCGGCAGCGTTTCCGCGGTGCCGTCGATGAATACGCGCTCGTAGCTTGTCCCGGTCATAAGCGCTGCGCCCTCGGCAATGGCGTCCACGCGCTTCTGGAGCTTTACGGAATCGGCGACCTTGTTGGCGCGGACCATGTAAAGTACCGAGGCGTTCGCCTGCACAACGTTCGGCGACACGCCGCCCGCGTCCGTGATGGCGTAGTGGATGCGGCAGTCGTCGGTCATGTGCTCGCGCAGAAACTGCACGCCGATGTTCATAAGCTCCACGGCGTCGAGCGCGCTGCGCCCGTTGTGCGGATCCCCGGCGGCGTGCGCGGCGACGCCGTGAAATTTATAGAGCACCTGAATGCACGAGTTGTTCGTGCCGGTGGATATCTCGTTCGTGTCGGACGGGTGCCAGGTGAGCGCGGCGTCGAGCCCGTACCAGAGCCCTTCGCGCGCCATATACGCCTTGGCCGCGCCGCCCTCCTCGCCGGGGCAGCCGAAGAAAACGACGGTGCCGGGCTTTCCGCTTGCGGCGAGATATTCCTTCACTGCCGCGGCTGCGGCAAGCGATCCGGCGCCGAGCAGATTGTGCCCGCAGCCGTGGCCGTTCCCGCCGGGAGTGACGCTCTGCGGCTCGGCCACGCCGCTCTGCTGCGAAAGGCCGGAGAGAGCGTCAAACTCACCGAGAATGCCGATCACCGGATGGCCGGAGCCGTAGGAGCCGGAAAACGCCGTCTCAATGCCGCAGAGATTTTTCTGCACCGTGAAGCCCAGCTTTTCCAGCGCGTCCGTATAAAGCGCCGCGGCTTTAAATTCCTTGAGCGAGAGCTCCGGCTCGTCCCAGATCGCGTCGGAGATCGCGGTGAAGAAAGAGGCGTTCTCCTCTACCGTATGCAGCGCAGCTTTTTTGCTTTCGTTCATATCACAACACCTTGGAGAGAAAATCCTGCAGACGCGCGCTTTGCGGGTGCTGGAAGATGTCCTCCGGCGTACCCTGCTCCACGATGCGTCCCTCGTCCATGAATACGACGCGGTTGCCTACCTCGCGGGCAAAGCCCATTTCGTGGGTTACGACCACCATTGTCATGCCCTCGCGGGCGAGCTGCTTCATAACATCGAGCACCTCGCCGACCATTTCGGGGTCGAGCGCGCTCGTCGGCTCGTCAAAGAGCATCACGTCCGGCTCCATGGCAAGCGCGCGCACGATGGCGACGCGCTGCTTCTGCCCGCCGGAGAGCTGCGAGGGATAGGCATCTGCGCGGTCGGCAAGCCCGACGCGCTCCAAAAGCTCCATGGCCTTGGCCTTCGCCGCGACCTTGTCCGCTTTCTTTACGAGAATGGGGGAGATGGTCAGATTTTCGAGCACCGTTTTGTGCGGGAAGAGATTGAAATGCTGGAACACCATGCCCATTTTCCGGCGGTGCAGGTCAAGATCGATCTTCTTTCCCTGTGCATTTTTCTTCTTTGTGATGTCCGTCCCCTCCACGATGACGCTGCCGGAGGTCGGCGTTTCGAGCAGGTTGAGCGAGCGCAGGAACGTGGACTTGCCGCTGCCGGAGGGGCCGATGATGACGATCACGTCGCCCTTGCCGATCGTGAGACTCACGCCGTCGAGCGCCTTGACTGTACCGTCGCGGAAGTGTTTGCAGAGGTCTTTGACCTCGATGAGCGTTTCACCGGTCTGCACGGCTCATCCTCCTTTCAAAGAATCCGAACAGCTTGCTGAGCAGAAATGTCAGAATAAAGTAAATGACGCCGACGATCACGAGCGGTTCGAGAGGCAGATAGCTCGCGCCGCGCACGATAAGATACTGCGTCATAAGATCGCCGATAAAGAATGTGGACGCGAGCGAGGTGTCCTTCACGATCATAATGAACTCGTTGCCGAGCGCGGGGAGAATCGTTTTGAGCGCCTGCGGCACGAGAATATACCAGGTGCGCTGGAACGAATTCATGCCGAGACTCATGGCGGCCTCGCTCTGCCCGGCGTCTACCGACTGAATGCCCGAGCGGATGACCTCGGAGACGTAGGCGGCGCTGTTGCAGATGAGCGCAATGGCGATGCAGAGGAATTTCTGCTTGTTGAGCGCCGGGATGAGTGCAGGCAGGGCAAAATAGAAGAAATAAAGCTGCAGAAGCATCGGCGTGCCGCGGATGACTTCAATGTAGGCCGTGGAGAGCCACCGCAGCGGCGCGATCTTGGATAGCTTCATTCCCGCGAGCAGGCAGGCGATCACCGCGCCGAACGCCACGGTGATCGCGGCGAGCAGCAGCGTATACGATACGCCGGTCACCAAAAACTTTTCCCAGTATTTGGTGAACAGCTTTACAATGTTTTCAAATTTAATAAAGCTCATGGACGAATTCTCCCATCCGCCCGCCGGAGAAAACCTCCGGCGGGCGGTTCGTTATTTGCGATCAGTCTTCGACGCTGACTTCGGCGGCGTTTTCGGATTTGGCAAGCGCGACGGCGTCGTCGTACCACGTGCCGTACAGCCCGTCGGCGTAGGCCTTGGCGAGAGCTTCGTTGACGACGTTCAGCAGCGCGGTCTCGCCCTTGGTGATGAGAATGACGTTCGCTTCGTACTCGGCGGCGACTTCAAATTCCCAGGAGCAGATCATAAGATCGGGGTTGGAATCGATGATCATTTCGGCGTTGCCCTTCGCAACGGCCAGCGCCTCGATGCTGCCGTTCTGCAGCTCCAGCACGCCCACGCCGAGATCGCCGATGGTGACAGGGTTCGCGTCGGGCAGCTGCGAGGTGAGAAGATTCATCTGGAGCGAGGCGTTCTGCGCGCCGACATCCACGCCGGAGAAGTCCTCGGCGGAGGTGTACTTGTCAGCGTCGGTCTTTTTGATGAGAATGACCTGCTCGGTCTCGTTGTCGCCGGCGTAGTAGTAATCGGAGATCTCGTAGTTTTCGCCGCGTTCCGCCGTCCAGGAGTAGCCGGAAATGGACATCGGCACGGAGCCGGTGTAAACGGCGGTCTGGCAAGCGTCAAAGCTCATCGGCTCAATGACGAGGTCCACACCGATGTAGTCGGCGATGTACTTGGCGAGCGTCACGTCAAAGCCGACGTACTGCTCCTGCCCGTCCTTGGAGGAATCGACAAACTCCATCGGGGCAAAGTCGGGGGAGAGGGTGACGTAGAGAACGCCGTCGGCCTTGATCTGGTCGAGCACGCCCTGCGATTCGGCGGGCGCTTCGGTCTCGGCGGGGGCTTCGGATGCGGGAGCGTCGGCGGCAGGAGCAGCCGTGGGCTCTGCGGCGGGCGTCTCCGCCGCGCCGCAGGCGCAGAGCGCGACGAGCATCATAGCGG
>CAVEPP010000221.1:0-3575 GCA_963617605.1 Alloprevotella sp.
CGCGCCCGCGGGGCAGTTTTTCAATCCGATCTCCCCGGCAGGAGCACACACGGTGTCCGCCGTGACGCTGGCAAACGGCTCCGCGCCGAGCGCGGACGGGTCAATGCCGAGGAAAAGGTGCTGCATCGTGCTGTTGCCGCAGAAAATGAGCTGCCAGAGATTGTCCGAAAGGCCCGGCACGGCGGCCGAGGCCGCGGCGAGAAGACCGTCGATCGTGTCGAGAATGGCGCGGTTGAGCTCCGCGAGCCCGTTTTCCTGCTCTATGGCGTGCTGGATGCGCGCGATGACGTCCGCGCCGTACCGGATCTGGCCGTTGAGCGCCGAGCCGGTGTGGAGAAGGGCGCCGGTCGTAAGATCGTAGATGTACATGGCGACGGTCGTCGTGCCGATGTCCACGGCCGCGCCGAAGAGGCGCTGCGCCGTATCGCCGCGCTGTACGCCGAGGAGCGTATCCTCATGGCGGATGAACGTGAGCGGGATCTCATCTGCGCTGCGGTGCGCGCGGGAGAACTGCCGCGCCGAGGCAAGCGAAACGCCGGAGAGATACGCGCCGCAGTGTTCCGGCTCCCGTTCGGCGGGGGAGAGAACGGTTTTTGTCACCGCGGGGGCGAAGGCATCGTGCGTGCCGCCCGCGGTGAGGATCTGCGCGGAGGCGTCCTCCGAAACTTCGAGAAAGACGGTGATGTCCTCTGTGACGGGCGTGATGCACGCGCGCACGGTCTCGCGCACGCCGCCGCGCTCCACGGGAACGTCGCATTTTCCGCAGCGGCCGTTGCCGCCGCAGACGAGCTCAAGCGGGTGGCCGAGCCGGGCGCACGCCTCGGCGAGCGTGCCGCCGGAGACGCGCACGGCGCGTTCCGTTCCGGCCAAACGAACGGTATATTCCATGAAAACAGCCTCCATTTATGGATTTGTATCCCGGCGCATATAGCACGAGAGATTGGGACATTTGGAGCAGTCGTGGTCGATGGACCGGTCGGGGAGGCCGGTGCCCGCGCCGTAGGCGTACAGCATGGCCTTCTCCGGCTGGAGCATGTAGTGCTCGGTGAGCGTGGCGGGGAACGGCTCGCCCTGCGTGAGCAGAGCGAGGAACTGCGTCTGATACTCCATGCTCAGATGGTTCTCGCCCGGCGTGAGGCGCGTGCTGAGATGGTAGCCCTGCGCCTTGAGCTCGTTATAAAGCTGGCGGTTCATTGCGTTTGAGGCGTTGAAGAGGACCTCGTTGGCAAGGTCGTTGAGAATGTAGCCCTCAAGAAAATCGCACTTCGCCATGAGGCTGTCCACGCAGTCGACGATCTTCTGCGTGGCACCGCAGTAGCACACCGCGAGCAGATCGCAGCTCGAAAGCTCCGGCGAGGCGATCGTCAGGTCGTTATCCGTAATGTTGTAGGCGAGCACAAGCTCCGTGTTCTCCCGCAGCAGCTCAACGAGCTGCGGGAAAATACTCTCGGCATAGGCGCTTGTGTTAGGATCCTCCCGCAGCTTGAGCCGGGTGAAGATGCGGTCCTTATCGTATTCGATCTCCTCCACGGAGACGGGGAAAACGGTCATGTCATTTACCTCCTGTCTGCGGCACGGGGAAGCCGCGGATGTACTCGTTGTCGAGCAGCTTGTCCGCACCGGCGGATACTTTGAACTGCCGCGGGGTTTTCCCTGTGATTTTTTTGAAAACTTTGGTAAAATAGCTCTGATCGTCAAAGCCAACGCGTCCGGCGATCTCCAGAAGGTTCATGTCCGGCTGCGAGAGCAGCTCCACGCTCTTCTGGATGCGCAGGCTGTTGAGATAATCCGTAAAGCCGACGCCGAGCTCCTTTTTGAAGAGCTTGGAGAGATACGATTCGTTGATATGGATGCTGCCGGCCACGTCGCGCAGCGTGAGCTTTTCCGCGTACCGCTCGCCGATGAGGTCGATGGCCTGCGTGACGAGCGGGGAATAGACCGGCGCGGGCGGCTCCGGCACGAGCGAGAAAAAGTGGTCGATCAGCTTCTGTGTCCATACGGCCAGATCCTCCACCGACTGCGCCTGGTTGAGCGCCTCGAGCGGGTCGAGACCGGAGGCGAGGATCTTGTTCAGATTGATGCCGGAATCGAGCGCGGCCTTGGAGAGCATCGTGAAAAGCTCAAAGAGCCGCATGCGGATGAGATCGAAGTTTCCCGCTTCCACGAGAAGGAACTCGTCAAAGAGACCGGAGGCCGCTTCGTCCACGGCTTCGCGGTCGCGCTCGTGCAGACCGGAGAGCAGACGCTGCCAGAGGGTCTCCTCCGTCTCGCCGGCGGTGCTGACGGCGAGCTTGAACTGCTGCACCGTCTCTCCGGCGCTGATCTGGCCGCGGCTGCGGGCGCGGATGTATTCGTATTCCTCCCAGTTCTGGCGCGAGCTGAGCACCGAAGCGTAGAGAAGCGTTGCGATCTTCTGTATCTGCTCGGGCGTGCTCTCTTTGAAATCCTGGAGATAGCGCGCCACGCGCGGGAAGAGCGACGGATCGCCCGGATTGAGCTCCATAATGCGCGCGAGCAGCTTTTCGTCCACGCTGCCGAGCACGAGCGGCCCGGCCAGCACGCAGCCCTTGCGCGCGCCGTTATATATTAAAGGTACGGCGATCTCGACGAAGCCTGCCGGACAGAAGAATATGTACGGCTCGCCGAGCGCGAACGACTCGCCCATCGAGAAGGCGAGATAACTCTGGCAGTCGGCGCTCTGGCTGTAGTGCGGGAACAGGCGGCAGACCTTCTGCTCGACGTTGAATTCCTGCACGATGTGGTTTTCCGTATCGTACACCGTCACAGGGATGCCGGTACAGCTGCTGAAAGCATCCAACGCATCGTAGAGTCTGTCCATGGAAACAAAGCCCCGCCCTTTCTTTATTACAGCGGCTGTAGCGTTACAGCCCCTATAACTGCATCATAGGCGATAGCGAAGGCGTTGTAAAACAAAAAATGATGAAAAACAAAGATTTTACCAATTCTGCTAAAAATTCTACAACAAAAAACCGTGAAACGTTTTATATTGCGGGCAAAACGGCAAAACACCCCTGCTGCGGCAGTAGGACCTGACCGGCATTTTACCATTTTTGTCCCTCTTTTTCAGAGAAAAACCGAAGCGGATTTCTTATACTGGACACAAGGTACTGGAGGAGACTTCCCATGGAGGAAAAAATTCACACCCTCGAGCAAGGCGTTCTTTCGGGTGACCGCGAAGCGGTCCGCTCGGCCTGCCGGCAGCTGCTGGAAGCCGGGATGCCGCCGCAGAAGATTGTAAGATTCGGACTTCTGCCGTGCATGGACACGCTCGGCTATCAGCTGTCCCGCCGCGAGAAATTCATCCCGCAGATCATGATGTCGGCGCGAGCCGTGCAGGACGGGATCGACCTTCTCTCGCCGCTCATCGTGGGCTCGGATGTCCCTTCGCTTTCGGAGACTGTTGTGCTCGGCACCGTCAGCGGAGACATCCACACCATCGGAAAGACGCTCGTTTCCATCATGCTCCGGAGCGCGGGGTTCCGCGTCGTCGATCTCGGGACGAATGTCCCGCCGGAGAAATTCGTCGCCGCGGTGCGGGAGAACAACTCCCATAT
>CAVEPP010000222.1:0-1366 GCA_963617605.1 Alloprevotella sp.
GATTATTGATAATGTAGAAGAGGGGCGCACAAAGGAAGCGATGGATCTTGTGGAAGAATCCCGCTATCGCATCTTCGACGCTCTGGTCGAAAAAAACGGCTTCGCCTTTCTTGCTATCGGCCGTCCGGAGGCGGAGGGGTGCTACTGCCGCATCAACGCCTACCTGAAAGACGTCATCACGATGCTCTCCCGCGAGTTTGATTATGTTGTCATCGACGGCGAAGCCGGCATCGAGCAGATCAACCGACGTGTGCTCGAAAAGGTGACGCACCTCCTGCTTGTCTCCGACCAGAGCCGCAAGGGAATCCAGGTCGCCGGAACGATCAAGCAGGTCGCCGACGAGCTTGTTATGTACGACCGTATCGGCGCGGTGATCAACCGCGTGACAAATCCGGATCTCAATAAATTCATCACGATCCCGGGCGTGGAGATTCTTTCTTATATTGAATCGGATGACTACCATGCCGCCAACGACATTCAGGGGAAAACGGTGTACGATCTCCCGCCGGAGTCGAGCGTATACCGCGGAACAAAGGAAATTCTGGAGAAATTCGGTATTCTATGAAAACGAGCGCAATTTAACTTACACATAAGTAAGGGCAAACAAGAGAAAGAAATCAAAAAAAGGGGTGTGACATTTGAAGGATCTCAAGCATCTTATCTACTTTGAGCAGCTTCTGGATAATGCCGACAACGAGCTTGTGCGAAAGGCAGCCGCGGAAGGGAATCTGGCCATGGGGTACACCTGCTACCATGTCCCCGAACCGATCCTCAACGTCGGCAACTGCTTCTCCGTCCGTCTCCGCGCTCCGCACACCGGCTCCATCGACATTGCGACGTACTACATGTCGAACTACACATGTGAGTTCGCCAGAGCACTCACCGAACGCGCCATCGAGGGCGGCTACCAGTTCCTGGACGCCATGATCGGCGTGGACGCCTGCTCCATGATGAACCGCGCCATGGAGCACTTTGAAATTCTGCAGGTAAACGACAAGCCCAACTTCTTCGTGACCCACGCGGACATTCCCTTCAAGATCACCGACTACACGCTTGAGGCCTATGTAAAGCAGATGCGCCGCCGCGTGCTCGATGTGATGACGGAAAAGCTCGGCGCGGATACGTCGGACGAGGCGCTGCGCAAGGCCGTGGAGGAGCACAACGAGGTCTGCCGCATCCTTACCGAGATCGGCGAGATGCGCAAGCTTGAGAATCCTCCCATCACCGGCTACGAGTACCACGTTCTCAATCTGGTCTCCTACATCTGCCCGAAGGCGCTCATCCTGCCGTACCTGCGCGAGACTCTTGCCGAGATCAAAAAGCGCAAGGTCGACGCGAAGCCCTGGTACCGCGCCCGCGTCTCCAT
>CAVEPP010000222.1:1376-3569 GCA_963617605.1 Alloprevotella sp.
AAGCTCATCGAGGGCTGCGGCGCGTTTGTTGTCTCCGACCGCTATTGCTTCGGTTCTACGCCGGGCCGCGAGGTCATTGAGCTCAACGACACCGATGACGTACTTACCCAGATCTGTCTGCACTACATGCGGCACTCCGAATGTGCCCGCTACATCTCCGACGAAAAGGTTCAGCAGCGCCGCGACACCGCCGACCGCCTTGCCCGTGAATTCGGCGCCGAGGGCATCATCTATGAGCAGATGAAGTATTGCGATTACTGGGGTTTTGAGCGCGCGCTCGTCAGCCACATCATGGCGGAAGAGAAGCACTGGCCGGTGCTTTCCATCGACCGTTTGTACAACAACGGCAATTCCGGACAGCTCCGCACCCGTGTGCAGGCGTTCGTAGAATCGCTGGAGATCAAGCGCATCCGCAAAGAGGGAGGGGAGAAGTAATGGCGAAAACTCCGAAATACCCCAATCCGGCGTTCTTCCGTGCGAAGGACAACATGGACTGGAAGGCGCAGGGCGAAAACCTGAAGGAAGTCTTTGATATCGCCAAGGATATGCTCCTTGCTACCGACTGGAAAGCCTTCGGCGCGCGCCAGAAACAGGGCTGGGTCGATTTTGCCAAGCGTGTTGCGGAGGAAGCCTCCGAGATCGCCGCCATGTCCTGCGCCGAGCGCCGTGAGCTTCTGCTCAAGGGCGAAAAGAAGCTCGGCCGCCTTTACAAGAAGGGCGCTATGACTACCGTCCGCCGCGAGTGGCGCGGCGTCGGCGACACGGCGTACGACTTCTATGAGTGGCTGCGTATGTGGGGCATGCTGCTCGGCACGTTCTCCAAGGATCTCATCCCGGCGCTCAATTCCGTGCTGTACTACCGCTGGATGATGTCCTATCTCTGCTGTGTGGGCTTCATGGATAAGAACACCATGGGTCAGCGCGGCGCGGCTCTCAAGATGAGCCACCTCATGATCTACGACATTTTCCGCTACGTTGCCGAAAACCTCGTCCTTCAGGCGAAGGGCGACGCGAAGAACGGCAACAGCGCCGAGCTGAACAAGAAGGTCGTCCTCTTCGACGAGATGACGATGGGCCAGATCATGGCGGGCTTCCCCGATCTGATCGGTATTCCGTATCAGCTCTTCGCGGTGTTCCTGGTCTCCGAGATCGACCAGCTCACCTGCGTTCCGTACATCGACGCGGTCGAAAGCTTCGGCCTGCCGGCGGACTGCTGCCCGGTGCCGTCCTCCGAGTGCGGCGCTCTGGTGCTTGATGCGCTGCCGCATATGGGCAAGTGCTTCATCTCCAGCTCCATGCCGTGCGACGGTTCGACCATGGCGTCCTCCTACATGTCTCGCCGCTTCCCGGATCTCCCGGTATTCCATCTGTGCTTCCCCGTCCGCTATGAGGACGAAGAGACGGTGCAGTGCGCCGCCGAAGATATCAAGGCCTGCATCAAGTTCATTGAGGAGCAGACCGGCGCGAAGTGGAGCTGGGATGCTTACTTCTCCGCCATGAAGCGCTTCAACACCGAGACGAGCTACGAGCTCGAAAAGTGGGCAGTCAATCAGACGGCATATCCGCAGATCATCGGCCCGTGCTACGAGCTGTTCCGCAAGTGGAACTACGAGATGGACGGCGGCATCGACCCACGCATCATGAAGACCTTCAAGAAGGTCAACAAGATCATGCTCAAGGCCTACGAGCGCAAGGAAGAGGCGTGGCCCGGCAAGATGAAGTACCGCGCGATCGTTTGGTCCTGCCCGGCGCACTATTACGCCAACTTCTCTAACTGGCTTGCCAACTGCTGGGGCATCGACGTTCTCGTTGAGATGGAGAGCCTCAACTTCACCAAGCCTCTCGAGACCGAGGACAAGGAAGAGGCGCTGCGCGATCTCGGCCGTCTGTACGAGCGCATGGTCATGCGCCGCCACACGAACGGCGGTTATCAGCACGTTGTTGATGAGCTGTGGAAGCAGTGTGAGATCTGGAACGTGGATATCATCATCATGTATCAGAACGTCGCCTGCAAGAACATGGCCACCGTGCAGGGCATCCTAGACGATCAGGCGCGCGAGCAGAACCGCAAGATGATCTGGATCGAGCACGATCTGATGGATCCGCGTACTGTTTCCCGCCGCCAGATGCGCGACAAGGTGAGCGAGTATATGCGCACCGTTATGCACGCTGAGCCCGTGGATCCCACGCTGG
>CAVEPP010000223.1:0-3550 GCA_963617605.1 Alloprevotella sp.
CAGTTTTCCGCGAGCCTCACAAGATCGTCCGCGGTGCGGATGGATATGGTATCGGCATCGTCGGCCAGAGCCTCCGCGCCGGAGGTGAGCAAAACCGCCGCGAGCAGCAGCGCAAGGAGCCGTTTATGGAGTTTCTTCATGGTTTTCCTCCTCTCGGATGCTGCCGGAGAGCAGCTGGAGATCTACGTCGCCGTCGATGCTCGCGCGCACGGTGCCGCGCACCGCGCCGCGGATCTCGCCGCGGACGACGCCGTCCACATACACGTGGCCGCTCGCTTCCTTTTTGCGTTCCCGGTGCGGCATGGCAAAGGATGTTTTGTCGGCAAGGCCGGCGCCGACGAGCAGAATCTGCGGCAGCACGAACAGGACGAGGAACATCGAGAGGATCGTGCCGCGGCCAAGGCTCTGGCCGATACCGGCGATAGCTGCCTCCGATGTCATCTGGCCGATGAGCGTTCCGGCCACGGAAAGGATCGTACCGGAAGTGAGCACCGTCGGGAAAGCAAAGTTCAGCGTTTCGATGATCGCATCGCGGTGGCTCATGCCGCCCTTAATCTCCTGATAGCGGCTGGCGATCACGATGGCATAGTCGATGTTCGCGCCCATCTGGATGGAGCTGACGACAAGATAGCTCATAAAGAACAGCCCGGTGTTTGTAAAATACGGGATCGAGAAATTGATCCAGATGCTGCCCTGAATGACGAGAATGAGCAGAAGCGGCATCACGGCGGACTTGAACGTGAAGAGCAGCACGAGCAGTACGATGAGCAGCGAAACGATGCTCACCACGGTGTTGTCGCGCGCGAAGGACTTTTCAAAGTCGTATTCGTTTGTGGAATTTCCGGCGACGTACACATTGCCGTCCGGGTAGTAGCTCTGGGCGATGGAGCGGATGGTGTCGATGAAGGAATACGTCTCTTCGCCGCTTTCCGGCAGCGTGAGATAAAGAAGCATGCGGCTGTACTCCGTGCCGGAGAGCTGCGCTTTGGCGGCCTTCATCTGCGTCTGGGCATCGTGGAGCGTATCGGTCTGCTCATCGTCGAGCGTTACGAGCCCGTCGTCTACCTGAGCGCAGACGAAGAGGAACATATCGATGAGCGGCACGCGGTAGGAGGCGATGCCTCCGGCGAGCTTGCCGTAGTCCTCTGCATCGGCGGCATAGGCGGCGTAAACGAGCTGCGCCACCTCGTAGTCGAGCCCCGTGAGCTCGGCAAACTGGCGCGGCGTGAGCCGGTCGGCGAGCATGTACCCGTCCATCGCCTCAATGTTCACAAGCCCCATCGTGTAGTCGATCTCGTCGTAGGTCTCCAGCTCTTCGAGCAGCGCGGCTTCCTTTTCATAGTCGCCGCTCGGCACGATGAGCGCGAGCATGTTCTGGGATGTGAAGTTGTCGGCGACCATGTTGTCCGCGATCTGCGACTCGTTGAGCTTCGGCGTCGTCAGCGAGCTGTAGCCGTAGGCATAGGGGCAGAGCGAGGAGAAATGAAAGCCGAGCGCCGCGACAACGACGAACACGACCGACACGATGTGCCGCGTGGCGTAGTCATACTTTCCGACGAACGGGATCTTCGGGATAAAGCTGCGGTGGCGCGTTTTCTCGATGAGCGGCCCGAACAGCACGAGCAATCCCGGCATCAGCACGAATACGCTCAAAAGCGCGTAGAGGATCGACTTGATGAGGCAAATGCCCATATCCGGGCCGACCTTGAACTGCATGAAGAGCATGGCCGCAAGACCGCCGACCGTCGTGAGCGAGCTTGCACCGATTTCCACGATGGCCTTGCTCAGCGCGGTGATGGCCGCCTCGCGGATGGGCATTGTCTGGTGCTCTTCCTTGAAGCGGTTGCAGAGGATGACTGCATAGTCGAGCGAGAGCGCGAGCTGCAATATGCTCGTGACCGAGTTGGATACGAAAGAAATTTTGCCGAGCAGGAAGTTGCTGCCCTGGTTGAGGATCATCGCCGAGACGAAGGTAATAAGCAGCACCGGCACCTCGCCGTAGGTCTGTGACGTGAGCAGCAGCACGATGACGACGATCACCGCGACATACACCATGATGACGCTTACTTCGGCGTCGATCGTCTCCTGCAAGGTTTTGCCGAGCTCAGTGGAGACAAAGAGGTCGTAGCCGGAGAGCGCGTCCTTCACCGCGTCGAGCGCGGTGAGACATTCGTCGCTGTTCTCGTCGTAATCAAACGTTACGGTATAGAGCGCGGAGGCGTGGTTGAAGTGGTCGGTCGTATCGTCAAAGGCGACGCTCTGCACGCCCTTGATACCGGCGATCGTGTCGCGGAGTTCCTCGGCCTCGCCGTACTCGATGTTGGCCACCATCACGTCTGCCGTGCCGTAGGTCGTAAACTGCTCCTCCATGAGATTGAGAGCGAGCTTTGTTTCGGCATCGTCCGGCAGAAAGTAGGTGAGATCGTTTTCCACCTCGACCCAGTTCCGGGAGAAGAACGAGAAGATCATCCCCACGATGACGAGAAGGAAGAAAAGATTGCGCTTATCCACGATGAACGTGGCGAGCTGCATGAGAAATTTGTTGCCGCCGGAGCGGGATTCATTTTCTAAGGCGTCGACCGTGCTGATTTTATCTTGATCCTTCATTCCGCTCCTCCGCTTTTTCATAAACTCTTTCGCCGCGCACCCGCAGGAAAGCGCCGCCGGTTTCAACTGTGCCGTACAGCCGCTCGCCGTGGAGTGCGATGGTCGAGCGGCAGGGGAGATGACCCACTTGCGTGCGCAGCTCGTGCGTCAAATGGAGAATGCCGCCGTGCCGCTCGCCGGTGAAGTCGTTTTCAAATCCCAGCAGGGAGAGCCGCCCGCGCACCGCGCCGCCGGACTCGTCCCATTCGAGCCGCCCCCGGCGCTCGCCGAGCTGACCTTCCAGAACGATGTCATAGGTCTCTTTCATAAAGAAGCCCTCCGTTTCGAGTGCGAGGATACGCCGGGCGCGGAGGAAAAACAAAGGTCAAACCGCGCCGTCTTGTCAGAATTGTGACACGGCGGGGCAGTTTGACCTTCTTGTATTTATATGGAGGACTATGGTATAATCCGGCATAAAAGGGGGAGATGCCGTTGGAACATAAGCCGAACGCCGCTTCGGAGCAGACGCGCCGCGCGCTCGCCGCTGCGCTCAAAACGCTCATGGCGCAAAAGCCGCTCGAGAAGATCACCATCCGGGACATCACCGACCTTGCCGGCATCCGCCGCCAGAACTTCTACTACCACTTTGAGGACGTTTACGATCTCATGCGCTGGATGTTTCAGGAGGAGGCCGTGTCTCTGCTGCGCGAGCACGAGGGGACGCTCCTCTGGCAGGAGGGGCTGCTGCAGCTCTTCCGGTATATCGAGGCGAACCGCGCCGTGTGCCTGTGCGCGCTGCACTCGCTGGGGCGGGAGAGTCTCAAACGCTTTTTCTCCAACGATGTTTATGCGATCATCCACCGCACCGTGGAGCGGTTCGGCGAGGAGGTCGGCGCGCTGGAGAGCGGAGAGGACGCCGATGTGGAGATGATGACGCAGCACTATGTCATCGCCGCTACGGGAA
>CAVEPP010000224.1:0-3544 GCA_963617605.1 Alloprevotella sp.
CATTCCTTAGTACAAGTATTTTACCATACTTGTCTAACTAATGGGGTGCAGTTCACTGCGGACAGCCGGGGGTTTCGCCGTGTGTTTTTATGTGTGCTGTTTGAGATATTCCACGATCTCCGGATAGCGCTCCGGCTGGATGTGGATCCCGTCACCGGAATTGAAGCTTGGCAGGAAATATCCGGCGTTATCGCACATTATCCGGAAGAGATCAATGTATTCCGTATCATATTCACGGGAGAGCGTTTTAACGAGCTGTGAATAAAATACCGTGCTGTCGGGATTGTAGAGCTCGTTCATCGGCGTATAGCGTCCAACAGGAACGAGCGAGAGAAGATAGACCTTCGCATCCGGCTGCGTTTCTTTTACGAGATCGAGAATCGTCCGCATCGGCGCCAGGAATTTTTCGGCGCGGTTGTTGTCCAGGGAACTGTCGTTAATGCCGAGCATTATGTAAACTTTTCCGTAGGACTTGCTATGCAGACCGTCGCTGAGCGTACCGTACCGGCCATCCGGCAGCTCATAAAACGCGTAGTCTACAACATCCTGCGCCTTGTGGCCGACAACGGCATAATAATCGGGGCCGGAAAGCCCGGAATAGCGCTGCATCCCGACGATCTGCGAGTGACCGATGAAGCATGCATCGTCGAACCAATCGTCCGATACCGGTTCGCTCTCTTTGACTGTAGAAACAGGAAGTGCAGTCAGAATATCTCTCTGCGTTCCCATAAACCGGAGGATGGCCTCTTCGCCTTCGGCGAGAGATACGGTGTTTTTATAATGAAAGTATCCGTCCGTATCTTCGATCAGCACGCCGGCGCGCTGGAGGGTGAGGGCGGCGGTCTGCGCCTCCGGCGACATCAGCCCGCCGTCGAGAAAGGTGTACCACGGATTGATTGCAGGAAGCGACACGCCGCAGGCATTGGCACAGCGGTAGAGCGTAACAAGAAGTGTTTCGCGCGTGATTGGATCGTCGGGACGGAAGGTGCCGTTCCCGTCATGCGGAACGATATTTTTCTTTACGGCCCACGCAGTCCCAGCGGCGTACCACTGTGAGGCGTCTACGTCCGAGGGGATCGTTTCGGTGTCTTCCGTGCTTCCGTAAATGCGGTACAGGATACCGGCGAGCATGGCACGGCTCAATGGGGCATTGATCCCGCCGTTTTCGGCATCGCGGAAAAGCTCCCGATGCTCCGACATGGAGGCGGCTTCGCAGTATTCGGATACGCGCAGACTGTAGGTCTCCGGCTCCGCGGCATATGCCGGCACAGCCAAAACAAGGAGCAGAACAACGCACAGCAGCAGGGATAAAACTCGCTTCATGGGTACGGTACACTCGCTTTCGTAAACTATGAAATCAGAGAAGCTGTAAGCTCTCCAGACACTGCCGCAGCTTTGCGGCATTTTCCTCTGCCATCGGGCAGAGCGGCAGACGCAGCCGCCCGGAATCCCAGCCGAGGAGCTGCATGGCGGTCTTCACTGGGATGGGATTCACCTCGTAAAAGAGCGCTTCAAAAAGACTGGCGTAGGCCTCGTGGATGGCGCGGGCGGTGAAAAAGTCGCCGCCGAGTGCCGCGGCACAGAGAGTCGCCATGACCTGCGGCACGATGTTTGACGCTACCGAGATCACGCCCTTTGCGCCAAGCGCGAGCATGGGCAGCGTCTGATCGTCGTTTCCGCTCCAGATGTTGAGAGCGTTGCCGCAGAGATGACGGGTACGGGAAACAAGAGAAATGTCGCCGGAGGCCTCCTTTACGCCGTTGATGCGGGGGATCTCCGCCAGACGCGCATAATGCTCCGGCGTGCAGAAAACACCGGTGCGTCCGGGTATATTGTATACGATAAGCGGCAGCTCCGAGTGTTCTGCCACATACGTGAAATGCCGGACGATCCCGGCGGAACTCGCCTTGTTATAATATGGCGTTGTAAGAAGCAGTGCGTCCGCTCCGAGTCGTTCGGCGCGCCGGGCCGCGTTTGCCGCAGCGAGCGTGTCATTGCCGCCGATCCCGGCGATCACCTTCATGCGGGAACGGGTGTAGACCGAGGAGAACTCGATAATGGAAGCGCGTTCTGCCTCGGAAAGCGTTGCCGCCTCTCCGGTTGTGCCGCACACGACGATGGCGGCGGTGCCGCCCTCCGCCTGCCGGTCGATTGCTGCGGCGAGGCGGTCGTAGTCTATGCCCCGGTCGGTAAACGGCGTAATAAGCGCGGTCGCACTGCCGGTAAAAACAGTTTTTTTCATGTTCCGTCCTTTCTGCCGGTCCGTACCGCACGGCGTGCGGCAGGGAAGGGAACGGCAAAAAATACTCCCGTGCCATTGTATGCAACGGGACGGGCCGCGGTGCGCGGAAGTTCAGCGCTTTTGCGGTTGCAAAGCAAGCGGAACATGTATATAATATTTTTAAAGTATAATAGCACTCTACAGTACTCCCGTCAAGGCGAGCACGGTAGTAAAACACAGCAGCCGGAAATCACCGGCAGATGGAGTAACCTTGAAAAAATCGGACTTTTATTACGATCTTCCCCCAGAGCTTATCGCCCAGACACCGCTGGAGCAGCGTGACTCCTCACGTCTTCTGACGCTGGATAAGCGTACTGGTGCCATGGAGCACCATATCTTTCACGAGCTTCCGGACTTTTTCAACGAGGGCGACTGCCTTGTGATGAACGATTCCCGTGTGATCCCGGCGCGGCTTTTCGGTACGCGGCCGACGGGCGGCAGCGTAGAGGTCGTGCTGCTGCGCGATCTCGGCGGCGGGGACTGGGAGTGTCTCACCCGTCCGGGGCGTAAAACACAACCCGGGACGCATATCTCCTTCGGCAGCGGAGAGCTGACAGCGGAGGTCATCCGCGCCGAAGCGGACGGCAACAAGGTGCTGCATTTCACCTATGACGGTATCTTTCTCGAGCTTTTGGACAAGCTTGGCAAAATGCCGCTGCCGCCGTATATTAAGGAAGAGCTGACGGATAAGGAACGCTACCAAACGGTATACTCCCGCGACCCCGGCTCCGCAGCGGCGCCGACAGCGGGACTGCACTTCACGCCGGAGCTTCTGCAGCGCATCGCCGACAGGGGTGTTTCTCTTGCCTATGTCACGCTGCACGTCGGTCTCGGTACGTTCCGCCCGGTTAAGGAGGACAATATCGAGGATCACCCGATGCACGCGGAGTTCTGCATGGTGAGCCAGGAGACGGCGGACATCGTAAACCGCACGCACGCGAATGGAGGACGTGTGATCTCTGTCGGAACGACGTCCTGCCGGACGCTCGAGAGCTTCACCGGCGCGGACGGAATATTGCAGCCGAAAAGCGGGTGGACGGACATTTTTATCTATCCGGGCTACCGTTTCAAGGCCATTGATGCGCTCGTGACGAATTTCCACCTGCCGGAGAGCACGCTCATCATGCTTGTCTCCGCACTTGCCGGGCGCGAGAATATCCTGCGTGCCTACGAGGAAGCCGTAAAGGAACGCTACCGCTTTTTCTCCTTCGGCGACGCGATGTTCATTCACTGAAAAGGTTAGGAGAAGTACGAATGTATAAG
>CAVEPP010000225.1:0-3529 GCA_963617605.1 Alloprevotella sp.
CATTCCTTAGTACAAGTATTTTACCATACTTGTCTAACTAATGGGGTGCAGTTCACTGCCGAGCCGCGGGGCGATTTTCGTTTAACAAGGATTTTACAAAAAAACCGTAGCGCATTTAACATTCGTTCTGCTACGCTTTTTTTGTAAACCATACATCAGGAAAAGGGAAAATTATGGACATTTTTGACACGCTTACGATGCTCGGCGGCCTGGCGCTGTTCCTTTTCGGCATGAGTCTGATGGGACAGGCGCTCGAACGGCGCGCCGGAGGAAAACTCCGCTCCCTGCTTGACAAGATGACCGGAAAGCCCATCGCCGGTTTTCTTACCGGTCTCGGCGTGACTGCCGTGATCCAAAGCTCTTCCGCCACGACCGTTATGGTCGTCGGCTTTGTAAACTCCGGGCTGATGACGCTGCGCCAGTCGATCAGCGTCATTATGGGCGCGAACGTCGGCACGACTGTGACGGCGTGGCTTTTGAGTCTCGGCGACATTGACGGCACGAGCGTTCTCGTCCGCCTTCTCAAGCCGACCTCCTTTACACCGATCCTCGCCGTGATCGGCATCGTTCTCTATCTTTTCTGCAAAAGCAGCCGCAAAAAGGATTCCGGCGTCATCCTGCTCGGCTTCGCCACGCTGATGTTCGGCATGGAGACGATGAGCGGTGCGGTGTCGGGGCTGCGCAACGATCCGGTATTCGTAAACCTTTTCCTTGCGTTCAAAAACCCGCTTCTCGGCGTGGTGGCCGGCGCGGTACTCACGGGCATCATCCAGTCAAGTTCGGCATCCGTCGGCATTTTGCAGGCGCTCTCCGCCACCGGCGCGGTGAGCTATGCCGCGGCGATCCCCATCATCATGGGGCAGAACATCGGCACGACTGTGACGGCGCTCCTCTCCTCCATCGGCACGAACAAAAACGCCCGGCGCACTGCCGTGGTGCATCTGATGTTCAACGTCATCGGCGTTATTGTCCTGCTCACGGTGTTTACGGTAGTGCGCGCGGTGTTCGCTCCGGCGCTGCTCGACGAGGCCGCGACCCGCTCCGGCATCGCCATCGCCCATTCGATGTTCAATATTCTCTGCACCGCCATGCTCCTGCCCGCCGGGGGACTGCTTGAAAAGCTCGCCATCCGGATCGTGCCGGACAGCGGCGAGAAGGAGCAGCGCGTGGAGCTGGACGAGCGTCTGCTCGCAACGCCGGCGCTGGCGCTCTCCCGCAGCCGCGCCGTTGCCGCGGACATGGCCGAGCACGCCGTGCGCGCGCTCAAGGACTCGCTCGCTGTGATCGATAACTATTCCCCCGCTCTCGCCGAGAGGATCCGGCAGGACGAGGAACTGTGCGACCATTACGAGGACATTCTCAGCACCTATCTCGTAAAGCTCAGCGCCGAGCAGATGGGCACCGCGGAGAGCGAAGAGGCCGCCGCACTTTTGAAATCCATCGGCGATTTTGAACGCATTTCCGACCACGCCGTCAACACGCTCGAATCCGCCGAGGAGCTGCGCGACAAGAATCTCGCGTTTTCTCCAAGCGCCGTCGCCGAATTTTCGGTGCTTTCCGGAGCGGTCAGTGAAATTCTCGATCTTTCGCTCGCGTGCTTTGAGAAAAACGACAGCGCCATCGCCGCCGAGGTCGAGCCGCTTGAGCAGGTCATCGACATGCTCAAGGAATCGATGCGCACGCGCCACATCCGGCGTCTGCAGCAGGGCGGGTGCAGCATTGAGCTCGGCTTCATTCTCTCCGATCTTCTCACCGGTCTCGAACGCACGTCCGACCACTGCTCCAACATCGCCGGGTGCGTTATCGACATGGCGCAGCACAATCTCAACCTCCACGAATCGCTGCGCGCCACGCGCCTCGAGAGCGCCGACTTTATCCGCGAATTTGACCGCTACGCCCACAAATACGCACTTCCCGCGTCCGCGGCGGTCACAGACTGACCCTGCACTTTCTCTTCCTCCCGCAGCGCCGTTTTGTCCTTTGTGACAGCGGCGCTGCTTTTTTGCGGAGAATCGACCCGTTTTTCTTGTTTTTTTCACAAATCAATGGTATACTTGCGCCATGTTTCTCTAAAGGAAGTGATTTCCATCGCTATCACGAGTGCAAGTCTGCCCGCCAAACGAAGGATCCTTACCGTATGCGTAAAGCTGTTTCTGGAAAAGGGCTACAAGAGAACGACCGTCGCCGAGATCGTGCAGAAGGCGGATGTTTCCAACAGCACATTTCAGAATATTTTCCGCGCCAAGGACGGCGTGCTCACCGAGCTTGTCGAGTTCATGTTCAGCAGCCAGTTCGGTATGGCCCGGCGTATTACCGACGCGGATCTTCCGCCGATCTTCGTCTACGCCGTGGAGACTGCCATCCAGCTCACGCTCACGGAGCTGAACGAGAATCTGCGCGAGATCTATATCGAGGCCTACACACAGAACGAGGCCTCGGAGTACATCTTCCGCCAGACGACGAAGGAGCTGCACGCCATTTTCGGCTCCTACCATCCCGAAATGACCGAGCACGATTTTTATGTCATGGAGCTCGGCTCCGCGGGCATCATGCGCGGGTACATGGCGCACCCCTGCTCGGAGGACTTCCCGCTTGAGGAAAAGCTCGACGCCTTCTTCCGGCTGAGTCTGGGCGGCTACGGCGTCCCCGCGGAGGAGATCGAGCGCGTCGTGCAGAATATCCGCTCGCTCGACATCCGCGCCATTGCGCAGGGCGTCATGCAGGAGCTGTTTCACGCGCTGGAAATGCGCTACGCTTTCACTCTCGGCACATCCGAGACTAACAATTAACGTCTATATGGAAAGCTGCCGGTATGCAAAACGCATACCGGCAACTTTTTTACCAGTCGATATTCAACTCCTGCTTGGCTGTTTCAAGCCAGAGCGCCGAGGAGCGTCCGTCCTCGTCGAGACTGACTCCGACGGAGCATCCGCCGAGCCATGTTCCGTCGGCGCGCTTTATATACTCCGCGTAGCCGCAGTTCGCCGGATCATCGGAAACAAGACCGAGCAGCCAGACGTGCGTGTTGCCGTCCGTGTCCGTGTAGTTATAGCGAAACGCCTTCGTTGGCGAGAGCTCGTTGGTGATATCGATCGACTCATTGTTGACGATGAAGATCACCCTGCCGCCGCGCCGCACGACCGGCGGCGTCAGATTTTCCGTGTGGAGACGCACCTCGTTGTAGCTTTCCCCGTTTTCATCAATGCCGGTCGTGATTTCCATATTGTTCCCCCAGCCGAAAACATGGCCGAAGATCTGTCCGCCGCCGGCGTATGCTGTCACGGCAAGGCCGAGCGCCAGCACCGTGCAGGCGCAGACAAGCACCAGCCGCCGTGCCGGGCGGAAGGTTTTCCGCCCCGCCTCTTTTTCCGCCGTAAGAGAGACATGTTCCGGCGCGTGCAGCGCGCCGAACGCCTGTTTATAGAGTTCTCCGTTATTCATCCGTCCAAACCTCCTGTAACGCTTTTTTCAGCAGTCTGCGCCCTCGGGAAAGGCGCACCTTTACGTTTGCTTCCGTAATGCGCAGTAT
>CAVEPP010000226.1:0-3522 GCA_963617605.1 Alloprevotella sp.
CGCCGCCGGCAAAAATGATCTCATTTATTTGCGCCTGCGGGCGCAAACTCTGCGAGGCTTTTTTGACAGTCTGAGCGCCCTGAAAGGAGAATCCTTTCGGGGCGCAGTTTTTTGTTTTCCAGTTTTTTCTTGACAACAGCATGAAAATGTGATATCAATGTGATATCAAAACAATTCAAGGAGGATGTATCATGCAGGAAAAGATCATTACCGGCCGGAAGTACGGCATGGCGGTGCTGCTTGGGTATCTGGCGCTGCTCGTCGCGGCGGTCCTCGCTATCGTTTACGGTGCGGTACGCGGCCGCGTTTTCTTCGTTGTTCTCGGCATTCTGTATATTGCTCTTGGCTGGATCGCGCTTTGCGGTCTGCGTATTCTCAAGCCGCAGGAAGCGCTAGTGCTCACGCTCTTCGGCAAGTACATCGGCACGCTCAAGGGCGAGGGCTTTTACTATGTGAATCCTTTCTGCTCCGCGGTCAACCCCGCGGCGAACACAAAGCTCAGCCAGAGCGGTGATGTAGACGGCGGCAAAAACGGCATCGTGATCGCCGCCGGACAGACGAGCGGTTCGGTCGAGGTCGCCGGAAACAAGAAGATCTCTCTCAAGATTATGACGCTCAACAACTCCCGCCAGAAGATCAACGACTGTCTCGGCAACCCCGTGGAGATCGGTATCGCGGTCATGTGGCGCGTGGTGGACACGGCGAAGGCCGTCTTTGACGTCGATAACTACAAGGAGTACCTCTCTCTTCAGTGCGACAGCGCGCTGCGCAACATCGTGCGCATTTATCCCTACGACGTGGCGCCGAACGTCGATACGACCGGCGACGGCGTGGCGGACGAAGGAAGTCTGCGCGGCTCGAGCGAGATCGTTGCCGAGCGCATCCGCAAGGAGATCCAGCAGCGTGTGGACGCCGCCGGCATCGAGGTCATTGAAGCGCGCATCACCTATCTCGCCTACGCGACCGAGATCGCGGCGGTCATGCTGCAGCGCCAGCAGGCGTCCGCCATTATCGATGCGCGCAAGATGATCGTGGACGGCGCGGTCGGCATGGTGGAAATGGCGCTCGAACGCCTGAGCGAGAACAACGTCGTCACGCTCGACGACGAGCGCAAGGCGGCGATGGTCTCGAACCTTCTCGTCGTGCTCTGCGGCAACCGCGACGCGCAGCCCGTGGTGAACTCGGGAAGCCTGTACTGATATGGCGGAAACGGAAACCGGGAAAAAGCAGGTGCCGCTGCGCCTGTCCCCGAAGCTGTATGCGGCAATCGCTGCGTGGGCGGAGGACGATTTCCGCTCGGTAAACGGACAGATCGAGTATCTGCTCACCGAATGTGTCCGCCAGAGGAAGAAAAACGGAAAGTATGTTTCCGACGAGCTGGATAAGCCGCCGGAGCTGGATATCTGAAAGGGGGATAAAGGCTATGAAACGTGCAGAGATCGACGCTTTCTGCGGCGGCCGCGAAACGCTCTACCAGCGCATCGCGTTCTTCGTTGCCCCGGCCATTCTGCTCGCGGGCATCGTGTATGTCGCCGTGCGGTATCCGCAGCTCCCGGCAGAGATCCCGTCGCATTATAATTTTTACGGCGAGATCGACGGCTACAGCGGCCGCGGAACGCTCTGGGTCATGCCCATCATCGGCGTTGTGTGCGATGCGGTGATGCTCGCCGTGAGCTTCTTCCCGCAGACGTGGAACGTCGGCACGAGCGTGACGGTCCTCAACCGCGCGCTGGTATACCGGCGCGTGCGCGATCTTGTTGCCGATATGCGCCTTTCGATGGCGGTGCTGTTCACCGCGTTTGCCGTCTGGCAGACGGCACTCACGCCGACCTTCCCGTGGTGGATGGGCGTGCTGATGGGCGTATGCTGCACCGCGCCGCTCGTGCGGTTCTTCGTGCGGCTGGCGATCAAAAAATAATACGCAAGGCAAAAAGGGCGCTGACCGGATGCTCCGGCCAGCGCCCCTTTGCGGCATAGGCTCCCTCTGACGAGGGAGCTGTCGGCGAAGCTGACTGAGGGATTGTCTCTTCGTTTTGCTGATACTTACAATCCCTCCGTCGCGGCTGACGCCGCGCCACCTCCCTTTACACAAGGGAGGCTTTTCTTCCTATACATTCAGTACGTCGGCTACGGCCTCGGGCAACAACTCCCCGGCACCGCCGCTTTTGCGCGCGATCTCCGCGGAAACGGTGAGCGGCGCTTCCGTAAGCGCCACCTTTACCGTGCCGGTGCAGGAGAGGGCGAGCGAGACGATCTTTCCGTCCGATACGGTGAGCTGCGCCGTGCCGTAGGAGAACGAAGCGTCGAACGATCCCATATCCGGCGCGAGAAGCTCCGCCAGCTCCGCGGCATCGCTGCCGGAGAGTGATAGCGTGTAGACCGTGCCGCCGCTGCGCTTCTCGGCGGTAACATCGCCGTTCAGACACGCAAGATACAGCGCCTCCGGCAGCTTTGCGGCGCTCTCGGTGAGCGCGTCGCCGGACGCTATGCGATCGCCTGCCGCCGTCACGACGGTCGAACCGTCCGTATAGAGCCGGAGACCGCTCTTTTCGACGCCATAGACGCGCCCGCCGTCCGTCTGCCAGGCGGAGAGGTCGAAGGATGTGCTGACAACGAGCGGGCCGCCGCTCGCCGAAACGGTGAGTTCCGCCGCCGCGCTCTCACGGCCTTGCAGCTCGTGCCACGCGGAAATGACTTCGATGAGCTCATCGGTGATCACGGGAAGATCGTCCGCGGATTCCTTCGCCGCGGCGCGGGACACGGCCTCCGGAATTTCAAAACCGGCGCTTGCCGTAATGCCGCGGATCTCGGCGTCGAACGTAAACGGCGTATCGTCCGTGAGCTGCCCCGCGGCAGAAACGGAAAGACCCTGCACTGCCCCGCCGGAGAGAGTGAGCGAGATGCGCGCGTCACCGGTCACAGAGACACGCTGCGCCGCTGCCGGGGCAAGATATGTGAGCAGCTTTGCCGCGTCCGTGCCGGCGAGCTCCACGGTTTCCTTCTCGCCGTCGGCGGAGAACTCCGCGCCGCGGCAGAGCGCGGCGATATCCGGCAGAAGCTCGGCATAGTCCGGCATTGTATCGCCGAGAGAGTACGCCGTGCCGTTTTCCAAAATCAGTTTGTTTTCAGAAAAGTACAGCGGCACGCCTTCGATCCCGGCGCAGGCAATGCGGCGGCCGTCCGCGGTTTTTACCGAGACCGGCACATCGATGGTCTCCGTATCGCCGCCGAGCGCGGCGGCGACGGAAACGTTCATCGAAAGCTCCGTCCCCCGGGTGAGCGCGTCCAGCGCGCGGTACGGCGCGATACGTTCGCATACGCGCGGCACGAGCAGGACGCCCGCCGCCGTCAGCGCTGCGAGCAGCGGCAAAAGCCACAGGAGGAAGGCTCCCTGCTGGTAAGACAGTAAAATTCAAATTTCTTGGAACAGGCATGATCTCGGTCATGCCTGTTCCGCTTTTAGCAGCTCATCCACGGGAATGTAGCCCACAAGGTCGTACTCGATATGTACCTTCTGCCTGC
>CAVEPP010000227.1:0-3516 GCA_963617605.1 Alloprevotella sp.
GTGATACGGCGAGACGGAAGCACTCTTCAAGCGACAGGATAAAGTATACGTAAGCGACCGGCAGCTTCCAGACAAAGGCGCCCAGAAGGCCGAGCGGGACGCCGAGACACCACGTGCCGGCCATATCGATGAGCATGATGTACTTTGTGCGCCCGCCGCTGCGGAGGATCCCGCCGCCGAGAATCATATTGAGCACCTTGCACGGCGCGACAAGCGCGTAGGCAAGGAGGATCTGCCGCGTCATCGTCTTCACCGCGCCGTCCACCCGGTAGATCTCCACATAAGGGGCGCGGAGCAGCACCACCGCGGCGGAGAGGATGAGCGACCCGACAGCGCCGTAGACGAGCAGCCGCTCCGCCGAGCGGTAAGCGTCCTCACTCTCCCCACTGCCGAGCTGCTTTCCGACGATCACGCCCGCCGCCTGCGAAAGGCCGCAGAGCGCGCCGATCACCAGCCCCTGCACGGGGTTCGAAAGCGTCATGGCGGCGCTCTCGGCGGTGCCCATGTGGCCGTAGATGGCGGCGTACACGTTCTCACCGAGACTCCACCCGGCCTCGCAGACGAGCAGCGGCAGCAGCATGGCAAGATAAGCGCTCCAGCTCCAGCGCGCCGGGGCGCTGCCGTCTCCGGTGCTCGGGAGAGGGCGGCTTCTGCGGGCCATGAGCAGCATCAAAAGGACGTTGGCGCACTGCGAGGCGACCGTTGCGATAGCAGCGCCGGTCACGCCGAGCGCCGGGAAGCCGAGCTTTCCGAAAATGAGAACGTAGTTGAGACCGGTGTTGAGCAGCGCGGACAGGATGCTCGCATACAGCGGCAGCCGCGGCTTCTCGGCGCAGCGGAACGCGGTGGAAAGAAGCGCCGCCCCGGCCAGGGGGAGAAACGTTCCGGACAGGCACCGGAGATACGCCGCGGCGTCCTTCGTGTAGGCGCGCATGACCGTTTCGGGGAAAAGCGCGCACACAGCGGTGAAGATCCCCGCAATGGCGGCAGCGAGCGCAAGATTCACAAAGAAGCTCCGCCGCACCTCCGCGCTCTTTTCCTGCCCGAGATACTGGGAGATCATGATCCCGGCCACGGCGCCGACGGCGGAGACAATGACCGAATAAATGGATACGAATTTTCCCGCCAGGCCGACGCCCGCCACGGAGACCGCGCCGAGCTGCCCGATCATGATCTGATCGACCATGCTGAACGACGACTGCAGCGCCGCGGGGATCGCAAGCGCACATACGGTTTTAAAGAAAGCGTTCTTCTTCATAACGCACCTCCCGGTTTTCAACCTTATTGTAGGGTCGGGGGTG
This sequence comes from Alloprevotella sp., assembly GCA_963617605.1. Taxonomy (GTDB): domain Bacteria; phylum Bacillota; class Clostridia; order Oscillospirales; family Oscillospiraceae; genus Apopatocola. Next base: position 1,302 of record CAVEPP010000227.1, read on the forward strand.
GGAAGATGCAAAGGTTAAACGCATAACCACATACAAAATACAAGCACCGCGTTTGTGCAGAATTATCCTCTGCACGGGACGGTGCTTTTCCGTACTATCAGCGAGACGGGCAGCGTGATCTCCGTCTCGACGGGGCGGCACTCACGGAGCTCGCGCAGCTTTTCCACGGCGAGCTTCGCGCGCAGCGCGCCGTCCTGCCGCACCGTGGTCAGCGCCGGGCGGAGCATTTCGCATACGGGCGTATCGTCGAACCCCGCGACGGAAACGTCCTCCGGCACGCGGATGCCCTGCTCCGAGAGAAAGCCCATAAGATCGATGGCATAGGCGTCGGAAACGGCGAAAACCGCCGTGGTGCGCCGCAGCGTCTCCAGATGCTGCCGGTAAAAGGCCCATCGCTCCGCCTTCTGCATGGGGACGATGAGCGGCATAACGCTTCCGGGCGCGAAGCCGCGGCGAAAGCCGAGCATGCGATCCCGGTCGATGCCGGTGTCGTTATCGGAAATGCAGAGGGCGGTCTCGTGGCCCAGCGCGCGGAAATGCTGCCCGACCTGCCGCCCGCCGTCAAAATTATCGATGGTGAGATTCAAAAACCGCTGCGGCGCGCGGCAAAGCTCATCGTATACCGCGAAGGGGATGCGCATCCGGCTCCGGAGAAGTGCATAGTCCTGCTCGCAGAAGCCGATCACAACGATGCCGTCCATGTTCCACATGGAGGCAAACTGCACGATCTCCTCCGCGCGTTTGGCCTTTTTCACCATCATAAACTGGCCGCTGCGCTCAATCTCCGCGGAGAGAAAGTTCAGCGAGGAGGCGATGAAAAAGTCGTCGAGCGTGTGGCCCTCATATTTCGGGTGGTCGTTGACAAATACGCCGAGAATGCGCGAGCTGTTCCGGGCGAGCAGAATGCCCGCCATGCTGGGGATGTACTCCCGCTCTTCAAGAAGCGTCGTCACGCGCTCCGCCGTTTCCGCCGAGACTTTGTTCGTTTTGCCGTGGATCACGTTGGAAACGGTCGCCGTGCTCAATCCCAGCTCTTCCGCAATGTCGCAGATCCGTACGCGCTCTGCCATAAGATCGCCTCCTGCCGGTAAACAAGGTTATAATTCTATTGTATGGGTGCGGCGGCGATAAGTCAAAGGTTATCCGCGTAACCGGCGGAAAAAACGGCCTGGGAGAGCAAGGACAGCTCCCGCCGGCGCTTATTACGAAAAAACAGACCGGAGCAGGTCGGAAGGGGGATCCCGGCCTGCTCCGGTCTGTCTAAAAGACGGAGAAAAGCAGCAATGAAATATATTCTCAAGCGAGAATTATTCTTTGCAGAAAATAATATAGCACACCCGCCCGGAAAAAGCAAGCTCTTTTTGAAAAAGAATAAAAAGAGAAGAACCATTTAAAAATTGCGGGAAATAATGCATACGCCGGGCGGCACACGCCGGACGGAACGCGATGACTGCCGAAAAACGCAATTTTATAAGTTGCCGCTTGCAAAAACCGGGGCGCATCGGTATAATAAAACGTGCCGGCTCCTTTGCGGGGACCCGGAACGATTATATTTATATATTTTATAATGTAACAGGAGGAACCCATCATGGATAAACTGCGGCAGGAGCTTTCTTCGCTTCATATCGAGAAGGCGCTCGATATCGCCACGCGCGACGGCGCGTTCGCCAAGGAAATGTACGCCGGGTTCGGCAGCTGCAAGGAGATCGTTGCGCTCGACCGCTCCGACAAGATGTTTGAAAAGGGAAGAGAGAAGTGCGCCGGTATGCCGGTGAACTTCGTTGTCGGCGATGCGTGCCATATGGATTTCGAGGATAACACCTTCGACGTCGTCGCTATCGGCAACTCCCTGCATCACATCCCCGATCTTGCGGCGCTGCTCGCGGAGATGAAGCGCGTTGTGAAGCCCGGCGGACTCATTATCCTCAGCGAGATGTACAACGACGGCCAGCCCAAGGCGAGCCTCACGCACTGGATCCTCCACGATATCGACTGCACGATGCACACCATCGACGGCATTTACCATCACCCGACCTACTCGAAGAGCGAGATCCTCTGGCTCGCGCGCAACGCGGGGCTGACCGTGGAGAAGACGCTCTGCGATCTCATCGACGATCCCAAGGTCGTCGCCAAGCTGCGCGACCGCATCGCCGCCGTGCCGGAAAATCTCAAGAAGTACGAGAGCAACCCGGCGCACGCCTTCCTCGCGGCCGAG
>CAVEPP010000228.1:0-3510 GCA_963617605.1 Alloprevotella sp.
CATAAGTGGAACTTCTTGTGTCCACCGGCATAGCCGGTGGTTGCCTTTTTAACAATGTAAAAGAGTTGGCTGACTCCCTAACAGGAAGTCAGCCAACTCTTTATTCTCAGATAATCCTAAAATACTATCATTTTGTTGTCACAGAGCGATCCCGCAACGGAAAAGTCCAGCATTTTCAATGCTTTTTAGTGTTTATGCGTTACTCCCATTCGATAGTCGCAGGGGGCTTGGGGCTGAGGTCGTAGAGGACACGGCTGACGCCGGGGACTTCGGCCTGCACGCGGCGCGTGACGGTCTCGAGAAGTTCCCAGTCGAGACGGGGGACGCTCGCGGTCATGGCGTCGGTGGTGTTCACGGCGCGGATAATGACCGGCCAGAGCTCGGTGCGCTTGCCGTCCACGACGCCGGTAGTGCGGATGTCGGGGACGATCGTGAAATACTGCCAGACCTTCGCGTCCATGCCGGACTTTGCAAACTCCTCGCGGAGGATGGCGTCGGACTCGCGCACGGCGGCGAGACGGTCGCGGGTGATCGCGCCGATGCACCGGACGCCGAGACCGGGGCCGGGGAACGGCTGACGCCACACCATGCTGTGCGGCAGGCCGAGCACTTCGCCGACCTGGCGGACCTCGTCCTTGAAGAGGTACTTCACCGGCTCAACGAGCTCAAAGCCCAGCTTTTCGGGCAGGCCGCCGACGTTGTGGTGCGCCTTGACGCCCTTGTCGCTCTCGACGATGTCCGGATAGATCGTGCCCTGGCCGAGGAAGTGGATGCCCTGAAGCTTTGCGGCCTCTTCCTCAAAGACGTGGATGAACTCCTCGCCGATGATCTTGCGCTTGCGCTCGGGCTCTGAAACGCCCGCGAGCTTATCGAGGAAGCGGTCGGTCGCGTCCACATAGGTGAGATTCGCACCCAGCTCTTCGCGGAAGACCTTGATGACCTGCTCGCTCTCGCCCTTGCGCATGAGACCGTGGTTCACGTGCACGCAGTAGAGCTGATCGCCGATAGCACGGAGCAGCAGCGCCGCCACAACGGAGCTGTCCACGCCGCCGGACAGAGCCAGAAGCACCTTACCGTCGCCGACCTGCTCACGGATGAGCGCGATCTGCTCCTCGATGAATTTTTCGACGTTCAGCGTCTCGCCAAAGGCGCGGCCGCCAATCTTTTTTTCTTCGCTCATAATTTACTCTCCTTGGGTCAAAATATTTCTATGGCTATTGTAATGTTTCGCACCATCATCATTTTCACGGTGCTGCTTTTGTGTATGCGCATTCTGGGAAAGCGGCAGCTCGGCGAGCTGGAGCTCTCCGAGCTCGTTGTTTCCGTGCTGGTGGCAGACCTGGCGTCGCTCCCCCTGCAGGACATCGGCATCCCGCTCATGAACGGGCTTATTTCCATTTTGACTCTCTTCTGTCTGGAGCTCATTCTCTCCGGCGTCACGCTCCGCAGCCAGAAGCTGCGCGCGGCGCTCTTCGGCAAACCGTGCTTTCTCATCGAGAAGGGCACGATCAACCAGAAGGAGATGCACCGCTGCCGGTTCTCCGTGGATGAGCTGACCGAGGAGCTGCGCCGCCAAAGTGTCACCGACCTCTCGACGGTCGAGTACGCCATTCTGGAAACGGACGGCACGCTCAACGTTATCCTCACGCCCGCAGAGCGCCCCGTTACCGCCGGGCAGCTCCACTGCGCCGAGCCGGAGACGGGCTACCCCTACATTCTCATCAGCGATGGGACGGTGCTGCACGAAAACCTGCGCAAATGCGGCAAAACGGAGGAATGGCTGCGCGGCGAGTGCCGCCGGCAGGGCGTGAAAAGCCCGGAGCAGGTGTTTCTGCTCACCTGCGACAAAGCCGGGAACGTCTATTTTGCGAAACGGGAGAAACGCCCATGAAAAAAGCCATCGCAGCCGCCATACTGCTCGCGCTGCTCTTCGGCGCGGCGGCGTGGAACATCGCGCACATCGACTCTCTCACCGGCGATCTCACGGCGCTCGCGGACGAAGCGCTCGGATACTGCCGCGCGGAGGACTACGGCGCCGCGGAGGACTCGCTCCGCGAGGCCATTAAGCTCTGGTACAGCGCCGAAAACTACACGCACATCATGATCCGCCACTCTGAGGTGGACTCGGCCACAGACGCTTTTTACGCCGCACTCGAGCCGATCCTCACCGGCGACAAGGACGCCGCCGAAAGCGCCATCGAATGTCTCAAAGCGCATTTGCAGAGCATTGATTCGATGGAGCACGTGAGCTTCCGAAGCGTATTTTAAGCCTTGTCCTCCAGAAGATGCGTAAGCTCTTCCATGAAGGTGTTGATATCCTTGAACTGGCGATAGACCGAGGCAAAGCGGACGTAGGCGACCTCGTCGAGCGATTTGAGCCGCTTCATGACCATCTCGCCGATCTCGCTCGTCGGGCATTCGCGCTCGAGCCGGTTTTGCAGCTCCTGCTCGATCTCATTGGCGATGCGCTCGAGATCGCCGAGGGCGACGGAGCGCTTCTCGCACGCTTTGAGCATGCTGTTGATGAGCTTATTCTTATCGAACGTCTGGCGGCTGCCATCACGCTTGACGACGACAAGCGGCAGGCGCTCCATGACCTCATACGTTGTGAACCGGCGCTGGCAGGCGAGGCATTCTCTTCTCCGCCGGATGGACGCGCCTTCGTCCGCCGGACGGGAGTCGATGACCTTGCTTTCCGCATAGCCGCAGAACGGGCATTTCATACGGTGTACCCCCTGAAAGAAACATTTTTCAACATATTATACCATACCCCGTGCGCCGTCACAAGGCAAGATAAGGTTACAAAAAAGCAGGAAAACGAAACCACCGCTTCCATATGTTGTCCGTTGCAGCATACCAGGCTGCGCGGGTACAATGGAAGCGGTGATTTTTATGAAACAGCTTTTCTCCCCGCTGAGCGAGGAGGCCTTCGGCATGGTGCGCGGGACGCTCTGCGTGAGCTGCGCGATGCTCTTCTGTTCGGTGATGGTGCTTTTACATATCGGAGAGCTCGCGCCGCGCACCTACGCTCTCTACCGGCTCGCCGCCGAGCTCGAGACCGCCTCCGGCGGCTTTCTCCTGCTCGGCAACGCCGCTGCCTTCATCATCGAAAGTCTGCGCCGCCGATAGAAACTCGTCCCGCGTATAGAGCGAGTTTACCGCGTCGAGCAGCGCGTTGGCCGAGAGATTTTCCGGCAGCGCGAGCTTTTTCTGCAGGGCTTTCCGCCGCGCGGCGCTGTCCGCGCCGCCGGAGAGCCCGAGCAAGGCGAGATCGGCCTTCGTGACGCGCTCGCGCGTCTCCGTATCGCACACCGCCCCGGCGCGGCGCAGCGCTTCCTCCAGGATTTCCGGCTTCATGCCCTCCACGCCGAGCGTACCGGCGCGCGAGGGCGCTTTTTTGCGCCGTTCCTTGCCCTCCACGTCCGGGATATAGGCGTGCTTGAGATACTGCGCGCTTATCGCGCCGCGCAGACGGTTGCGGATGACGAGCCCCGCGCCGTCCGCGTCCGT
>CAVEPP010000229.1:0-3489 GCA_963617605.1 Alloprevotella sp.
ATCGTGAACACCCCCACCGACTATAACGATAAGCCCAAGGCCGACCAGCGGATGAAGTCCGTCACGGTGGAGACCTTCGGTGTGGACTATCCCCAGCCGGAGAAGGTCTGATCTTTCGCCTCTCGCCTCCCCTTTGCGGGCTTCGTCCATCAAAGGGGAGCTTTATGGGGCCGTACCGGTTTCGACGGGGATGCGGAAGCCGGAATAGCGGGCGGTGGCGCCTGGCCACCTAAAAACGGGCAACCTTTATAAATTAAAGAACAACGATAACGTTGAACTCGTAGCGGCTTAAGTCCGCTGCCGTTCCGCCCGGAAGGACCACGAGCCGGGATGGAGCGTCGTTTAGTGGTGCACGTGCGTACGCAAAGCTTTGAGCGTGCCATGAATCATGAAGCTACCAAGCCTTTGAGTGTGACGGCTCACGCCTGGGTAAGGGAATTGAAATGACCGTCTGCGCCCGGAGAAGTTCTCGTGAAAGTGTTTTCGGACAGGGGTTCGACTCCCCTCGGCTCCACCAACAAAAAAGGTCACGACTCAGGCAGCTACCGATAAAGAACATTTCTTCTTCGGTGGGAACAGCATGATACGAAAGTGTCATGCTGTTCCTTTTTTGCTGTATTCCGGCGAGAAATCTATCTTGCCGATGAAAGTGTAGTAAACGTCAATGCGCTGGGTGCGGTGGCCGCTGGACTTGTCGGGCGCGTAGACAACGACCTTTTCCACCAGCTCGCGGAGCATGGCGGGCGTCAGCTTTTCCGGCTGCGTGTATCTGCGCACCCGTTTTAGAAAGTGTTGGAGATCGACCGTCCTGCTGTCGCGCTCCCGTACCTGTTCGGTCAGCGTTGGTATGCTCTCGCGTAAGGCAGTCTGCTCCTGCTCGTAGGCGTCGGACAGCTTCTTGAAGCGCTCGTCTGACAGCTTGCCGCTGACGTTGTCCTCGTAAAGCCGCTGAATGATGGCGTCCAGCTCGTCCACGCGCCGCGTGTTCTTCTCCAAAAGGCGCTTGGCCTGCTCCTGTTCGGCGGCTTGCGCGGCGCTCTGATTTTTCATCACAAGCCGCACAAACTCGCCCTCGTCCTCCTGCACGTAGGCAATGACGCGCTGGAGGTTTTGAAGCACGAGTTGTTCCAGCACCACAGCGCGAATGTAATGAGCCGTGCAATTTTTCCGCGTTCGGTATGCCGAGCAGGTGTAACACTCCTGCTCATAGCTCCATGTACCGCTTCTGCAATGATACAATTTCGCGCCGCAGTCGGCGCAGTAGGCAAGGCCGGAGAACATACCCATTTCTCCCATGCGGGTTGGGCGGCGGCGCTGAGAGCGTATTTTCTGCACCGCGTTCCATAGTTCCACGTCTATGATGGCCTCGTGGGTATTCTCAAATACAGCCCATTTATCAGGCGCATTTATGGTCTTTTTCTTGCTCTTATAGGATAGCCTGGTCGTTTTGAAATTGGAAGTGCGGCCCAAATAGGCGTCCTGACAGAGAATAGATGTGACACTCCTATGCTCCCATCTGCAAGGATCGTCCGGATGGTAATTGTGCGTCCGTCCGGTGCGTTGAAATTCAAGCGTTCCCGGCGTGGGGATCTCCCGTTCTTTGAGCATACGGGCGATCTTGCCGGGACCGTTGCCCTCGGCGCAAAGCCGGAAGATCAGGCGGACGTTCGGCGCCGTTTCCTCGTCTACCCGCAGTCCGCCGTCCTCGCCGCGGAGATAGCCGTAGGGCGCTTTCGTGGAAATACGCTGACCGGACAGCCCCTTTGCCCGGAACACGGCGCGTATTTTCTTGCTGGTGTCTTTCGCATACCACTCGTTGATGATATTCCGGAAAGGCGTGAAATCGTTGTCCTCGCGCTCGCTGTCCACGCCGTCGTTGACGGCGATGAAGCGCACACCCATTTCGGGAAAGCGTATCTCCGTGTAAAGTCCGACTTCCAAATAGTTGCGTCCGAAGCGCGACATATCCTTGACGACGACCATATCTACAAGGCCGTTTTCAATGTCGGCCATCATCTCTTGAAAGCCGGGACGGTTGAAATTCGTTCCCGAAAAGCCGTCGTCCTTGTAAATCTTGAAGCGCTCGATGCCGCGGTCCCTGGCGTACTTGCTGAGTATTTCGATCTGATGGGCTATGCTGTTGCTGTCGCCCTCGTTGTCGTCGTCGCGGGAAAGGCGGACGTACAGGGCGGTGATCTTTTCCTGCTGCCTGTTCATTTGAAGCCTCCGTTCCGGCAGCTACCGTGTGACCTGACTGACACTTATATTGTACTATGATCTGAAAAAAGCGTCAAATTTTCGCACGATCACTTTTTTGTTTCTCTGTCAAGTAAACGCTTGATCTTTTCGGCCGCGGCAGCTCCCTCGGATGCGTAAATGCCGTTCACTATGTAGGTCGTGTTGCCGACCTTGCAGACCGTTTCCACGCGGTCCGCTGCTCTGATCTCGTCTGTCACAAAGGCACCTCCTGTTTTGAAGTTTGATAATTGAATTGCGTCCCACGGTGGGACGCAATTTTTGACAGGCTTCGCGCCCTCATGCAGACGCGGGCCTGATGTATTTCACTTTTCTTTCACCGGCAGACCGGACGGCGGCTGACAGGGCCGCGCCATAGGTTCAAGTGCCTCCCCCTATTCTTGTAGCGGGGCGTCCCGCGCTGTGACGCACGGCCAACGCAAGTATCATCATTTCCATCTGTGCGTCCTCGCCCGCAGCCCTTGTCAAAGGCTGCTTCACGGCGCTGGCGTTGCTCGCTCGCTCACAAGAGGTCGTGGCGCGCCCGCCGTCCGGCTCGGCACATTCGGAACGTATCCGTTCTGCCTATTCGGTTGTCATGCGGCGCATAGCCGCAGGCTGATCGTCAGCCTGCAAAAACGCACCTTACGGAAAGATGCGCTTTAACAGCCGGACGATCCTATATTCTGCCTTTCTCCGGCGGCATGGAGTTCAGGTCAAAATAGTAAAAGATGGAAAACATGAGCTTCGCTTTGATGCGGTCAACGATCTCGTGATCGACAAAACGCAGGACGTTCCCGTACTCGTCTGTCGCTGTCCGCGTGGAAAAGCTGGCGATATACTGCTCATAGTGCCGCAGGATGCGGCACATCGCGGTGGGATCGCCGTTCTTCGCCGCGGCAATGGTCGCGTAATCGACTTTCTTATGTATCATCGTCCAAGTCCTCCATGATTTCTTTCAGCCGTTTCAATGCCGCTGTTCTGCGCTGGCGGATTGCTCTCGCCGTTCGGCCCAGCCGTTCACCGATCTCCGCGTCGGTGTCGCCGTGAAAATAGTAAAGCAGCAGGACGTTCCGCTTCTGCGGCGGCAGCCGCTCCAAGGCAAGCGCTACCTTCGGGTCCTCGACGGGGATGCCCATATCACCGACAAGAAAAGTGAGATTGAACGTATGGTATTCGTCGGTGTAGGAAAGGGTCTCCTGCTCCTGCCCGCTGAACGTGGACAGCCCGACCTCGCGTTCCGCGCTTTCATGG
>CAVEPP010000230.1:0-3461 GCA_963617605.1 Alloprevotella sp.
CGCGGCGAAGGCGACGTGCTCGGTGTCGGCCAGCGCGTAGATATAGAAGAACTGTCCGATCGTCTCGCACACGGCGCCGAGATACTTCGGCCCTTCCTGCTTCGGGATGAGGCGCTGCTTTTTGATGATGAGAACATAGACCGCGCACACGATGCCCATCACGAGGAATGTGAGCTCGTAGGCGACGTTGCAGGCATCCGCCAGCTCCTCGCCGAGCTTTTCAAGCACACGGCTGTCGGCAAAGGTTCCGAGCGCGTCGAGCAGGCAGTAGATCACCGGCAGCGCAATGGCGAGCCAGCTTTTGGCGTAATGCCGGTTGGACTCATCCTGCCGGGCGCGGCGCAGCTCCTCGTCCTCGTTGGACTCCGTAATGCCGAGCGCGATCACGCCGATGCACACGAGCGCCACGGCCACGAGCGCGAGCGGCGGCAGATCGTCGCCGATGCCGACGGTGATGAGCGTGAGCACCGCCACGAGCGCGCCGGAGCTGTTGCAGATCGGGGAAGAGATGGAAAGCTCTATGTACCGGAGACCGACGTACCCGATGGCCATGGAGAGAATGTAGAGCATCGAAACGGGCAGATACATAAGGATGATCTCCCACGTGATGCCGACCTTTCCGATGAAGATCTCATAGGCGGCGTGCAGGCCCATGACGAGACCGACGGCCATGACCATTTTGAGATGGCTGTATTTGTCGCTGCCGTCCTGACAGCCGATCTTGGAGAAAAGATCGGAGCCGCTCCAGCAGAGAAGAGCAATGAGTGCGAACCAGAACCACATGATAAATGTCCATTCCTTTCCTGTTTCTATTTTCGGACAAGTCAGTATACCAACCGACAGCACGCATTGCAAGAGCGATTTTCACGGAATAAAAGGAATCCGGCTGCCGCATCGGACAGCCGGATAAATCGAATACAATTTTTTCAAAACAGCGGCGCGAGCGTGCGCAGCACGGCGCGGATCAGCCGCCGTCCACGGCGCTGCTGCAAGCAGCGTTCCTCTGTGATCTGTACGCTCTGTTCAAGCTCCGAGAGGTATTCCGCCTTCATGTCCGCAATGGCGCTCGTTTCATACATCCATACGCCGCATTCAAAGTGGAGATACAAACTGCGGTAATCCAGATTGATCGTCCCTACTACGGCGCTGCGGTCGTCAGCGATGAACGTCTTGGCGTGGACCATGCCGGGCGTGTACTCATAGATCTTCACGCCCGCGAGAATGAGCGTTTCGTAGTAGGAGCGTGTCATTTCGTGCACAAGGGCGCTGTCGCTGATCGCGGGGGTGACGATGCGCACATCCACGCCGGACTTGGCCGCGGCAGTCAGCGCGGTGATCATCTCGTTATCGATGATGAGGTAGGGGGTGTTAATATACACATAGTCCTTGGCGCGGTTGATGAGATGCATATACACCGTTTCGCCGACCGGCTCATTGTCGAGCGGCGTGTCGCCGAACGGCTGCACCCAGCCGGGAGCGGTGATGCTCTCGCAGAGCGCGGCGTCCGGCGCGTAGCGGGTGAAATCCTCCGTGACGCCGCGGGTGTAGTCCCACATGGAGAGGAACATCGCCGTGAGCGCGTACACGCCCTCGCCGCGCAGCATGACGCCCGCGTCGAGCCAGTGGCCGCAGCGCTGCACCACGTTGATATAGGCGTCGGAAAAGTTGATCCCGCCCGTAAAGCCGACGTTCCCGTCGATCACGCAGATCTTGCGGTGATCGCGGTTGTTGAACCGCGGCGAGAGAACGGGGACGAACCGGTTGAACACGCAGCAGCGGATCCCCTCCGCTTCGAGCGTATCCTCATAGCCTTCCGGCAGCTTGTACATGCAGCCAAAATCGTCGTACATCACGCGCACGTCCACGCCGCTGTCCGCCTTGCGGCGCAGTACCTCGTGGATGGCGTCCCACATCTGTCCGGGCGCGATGATGTAGTATTCCATGAAAATAAACTTTTCCGCTTTTTCCAGCTCTGCCAGAAGCGCCTCGAGATACGCCTCGCCGACCGGAAGATACGTCGCCTCCGTGTGCGTGAATACCGGTGTGTCTGCAATGCGGTGCAGGTAGTCGGACACTCGCTTGGCGTCCGTGTGTTCCGATAGCGCCGGCTCCGCCGCTGGTACGCTGCACATAGCTTTCTCATACTGCTCGGCCACGGACGACATCCGCGCCTTTTCCTTCGGCGAGAGCTGGTTTTTCCCGAACACGAGATAGAGCAGCACACCGAACACCGGCAGACCGAGGATCGGGATGATCCATGCGATCTTGTATGCGGGGTTTCCGTCGCGGCTGACGATGTATACCACAACGACGGCGGAGAGCGCAAGGCAGATGCCGTAAAAGAGCGCGAAGTGCTCGTTGAACCGGGTGATGGCAAGGTAGATGGCGGCAAACTGCAGCGCAATAAATGCGCCCGTGAACACCGCACGGGAAAATACGACTTTGAAAAAGTTCTTCATGGGCCTCTCCGCGAAACGATAATTTTTCTGCCGCCATCATACAGGAAGGGGACGAAAAATTCAACAACAGATGCGGCAGTTTGTCTTACGTGAAAATTCCGGACAGCAGCATGAACGCCATGGTCAGCAGCAGAAGAAGGAACCGCCCCTTTTCCACGCCGAGCTTCATCATCAGCGGCAGGACGATGAGGAGATAGATGACCGCCGACGGCGCGGTAACGGAGAGAGAGGAGAGAAGCTCGCCCCGCCCGGTAAGAAGGGCGACAAGCGCCTGCGCCGCCGCGCCGAGCGCGACGGCGATCACGCCCAGCAGAAACCGGCTCCAGAAGAGGTCGCTCTTCCGCACCGGCATGGCGAGCGCGTACCGCTCCCATCGGCAGCGCTCGTCAAAGCCAAGCGCATAGACCGGCATCATCGCAAGCAGCATCATGCCGACGCTTGCAAAAAGACCGATGCCTTTGATAAAAAGCGGCAGAAGCAGATACACGCCGGTCAGCACGAGCTGTACCCGGCACTGCGCCCACAGCACAAATATATCCTTGAGCATAAGTCCGCGGATCTTCATGCTGCGAGCTCCTTTCTCGTAATGTCCAGGATGATCTTTTCGAGCGTCCGGCCGGGATGCGCCGCGAGAAGCGCTTCTTTTTCCTCGCTGAGGATCATCTGCCCTTTATGCAGAAACGCCACGCGATCACAGAGCTTTTCTATATCGCTCACGATATGCGAGGAGAGCAGTATCGCATGCTCGCCGTCCGAGATAAAGCGGGAGAGCTCGCCGATCAGCTCGTCACGGGCGAGCGGGTCGAGCCCGCCGGTCGCCTCGTCGAGCAGCAGGAGCTTTGCCTCGTGCGAGAGCGCCACGGCAAGCGCGAGCTTCATTTTCATCCCGCGGGAGTATTCCTTAAAGGGCTTTGCTTCCGGCAGATCAAAGCGCCGGATATGCGCAGTAAATGCGCCGCTGTCCCAGTTTTTATAGATGTACCGCTCGACTTTGTCCACCTG
>CAVEPP010000231.1:0-3452 GCA_963617605.1 Alloprevotella sp.
CCTGCCAGACGTAGTGGAGCACCGCCTCCACGCCGCCGGACGCGGCGGCGTTGGTGTATCCGGCGAGATAGACCGAGATCGTTGTGGTCTGTCCCTTCGGCAGAGCCACAGCATAGCTGCGGTAGGGAAGGATCTCCACATCGTAGGAGGCGAGACGGTTGCCGTCGGTATACGGCTCCGCGCCCATCTGCGCGGAAATGTCCTTGCCGAAATAGTTGCAGTTGAGTCCTTCGCCGGTATAGTTCAGCCCGACGGTGAACGTGAACATCTCGGCCAGACGCTTCGCGGCGTTCGTCACGCCCTCGCCGTCCGTCTCCGAGGCGTTCTCGCCGAAGGAGGCCCGGTCCGCGGCGTAAAGCGCCAGAACGTCCCGGAATGTGAGCGTTTCCACGGTGAGGCCGTCCGTGTCGGCGGCAAGCGCGTTCACGCTCAGCAACGCAATGAGCAGCAGTGCGGTGACTGCTGCGGAAAGAACACGATATGCGGCGGATCGGCGTGCGGTTTTCATGGCAGGCTCCCTCGATCGTAGTCGGAATTGGTTGCATACTTTACATAACCTGCCTGTAACTTAACATAATACTGGCAATAAATCGTTAAGAAGAAGAAACAATTTCCGTTGCCGATTTGACACTTTTCCAGCTTTTTCCGAAGAAATTCAAGATATGGAGCGCCGTTTGAAAAGAAACGCTGCATATTGTGTTACAAACCGGCGCAGAGAATTAAAAATAATGTCAATCTCTGCGCCGGTCTGCAATATAAATTATGTCACCCGAATTACGGGGCTTTACTCCTCGCCGTCAAGATAACGGCACGCCGCGAGCGCGGCGTTCGCCCCGTCCGAAACGGCGGTGGCGAGTTGGCGGACGCGCTTGCCGCGGCAGTCCCCGGCAACGAAAACGCCTCGGACGGGCGTCTCGCCGGTCTCCGGCACGGCGGCATAGCCCTGCGCGGTGAGCGGCACGAGCGCTGAAAAGCGTTCCAGCTCCGGCTGCTGGCCGACGGAGACGAACAGACAGTCCACGCCGAGCTCGGTCTCTTCGCCGGTCGCGGTATTTTTCAGCCGCAGCGCGCGGAGAGAACTGCCCTCCATGAGAAACCCGGTGATCTCCATGGGCGTGAGGACCTTGACGTTTTCCCGCGCGAAGAGCCGTTCCTGCTTTTCGGCGTCGCCGCGGAAGGAATCGCGCCGGTGGATGAGATACACGGTCTGACAGATATCGGAGAGAAGCAGCGCTTCCTGCAGCGCGCTGTCACCGCCGCCGACAACGGCGGTGACGCCGTTTTTATAAAATCCGCCGTCGCACACCGCGCAGTAGGAAACGCCGTGGCCGATAAGCTCCTCCTCGCCCGGCAGACCGAGATGACGGTGCTTTGCGCCCGTGGCGAGGATCACGGCGCGGCTTTCGTATACGCCGTCCTCCGTGCGGACGGTGAAATTCTCCCCGCTGCGCTCTACGGACAGGACCTCGCCGACGTCGGTTTCGGCGTCGAGTGCGAGCATCTGTTCGAGCATCCGCTCGGCGAGCTCCGCGCCGCCGACGGAGGCGACACCGGGATAATTCTCCACGCGCGGGGCATAGGCAATCTGGCCGCCGTAGCCCTCGCGCTCGAGCAGAAGAACGCTCTTTCCGCTGCGGCGGGCATAAATGGCGGCGGTCATTCCCGCCGGGCCGCCCCCGGCAATGATGATATCGTACATGGCGAGTTTCCCCCCTGTAAAAGATCACGCTGCGGGCGGGGCAGAGCCCCGCCCAATAGTATTGATATCGCAAACGAAGCCCGCCGGAGCGGGCTTCGTAGTTAGTGTTTGCGCATGGCGCTTTCTTATTCCGCTTTCTGCGCGGTCTCGGCGAGGAGCTTTTTGATCTCGGCGACACCGTAGTATTTCTCAAAATGCACGCCGTCGGAGAGCACCAGCGTCGGCGCGCCCTTGATGCCGTATTCGCGGCAGAGCTCGGGGTGCTCCTCGGCGGTCAGGTTCTCGTAGGCGAATCCGGCCTTATCGAGCATCTTTTCCGCTACGCGGCAGTTCGGGCAGGTCGTGCGGGTGAAGAGCTGCGCGGTATGCACCGCGGAAACGGTGCCGACCTCTTCGGGCTGCATGCCGTGGGCGACGGTGCCGTCGCCGCAACAGGTCTCGTGGCGGTGGATGCCGCCGGTGAAGTGGCTGTGGCCGATGTTGTACTCCTTGCGGTCCTTGAACTCCTGTACCTTGCCGTCGTTCCAGTTCTGCACGGGGCGGTAGTAGCCGGTGATGCGGCTCCAGACCTCGGTCTCCTTGCCACACTTGGGGCAGGAGAAGTGCTCGCCGGTGATGTAGCCGTGGTCGTGGCAGACGGAGTATGTCGGGCTCATCGTGTAGTACGGCAGCTTGTAGTTTTCGGCGATCTTGCGCACGAGATCGGCGGCAGCGCGCCAGTCGGGCAGCTTCTCACCGAGGAAGGCGTGGAACACCGTGCCGGAGGTGTACAGCGTCTGGAGATCGTCCTGGATGTCCAGCGCGGAGAAGATGTCCTCCGTATAGCCCACGGGCAGGTGGGAGCTGTTGGTGTAGTACGGCGTGCCGTTCATGTTGGCGGTGATGATCTCGGGGTAGCGCGCGCGGTCGTGCTTGGCGAGACGGTAGGACGTGCTCTCCGCCGGGGTCGCTTCGAGGTTGTAGAGATCGCCGTACTTTTCCTGGTAATCGCTCAGACGCTCGCGCATGTGGTTGAGCACGGCCTTGGTAAATTCCTGCGCCTCGGGATTCGTGAGATCCTTGTGCAGCCAGCGGGCGTTGAGGCACGCCTCGTTCATGCCGACAAGACCGATCGTGGAGAAGTGGTTCTCAAACGTGCCGAGATAGTACTTCGTGTAGGGGTAGAGTCCGGCGTCGAGGAGCTTGGTGATAACGGTGCGCTTGGTTTTGAGCGAGCGGGCCGCAATGTCCATCATGCGGTCGAGCCGCTGGTAGAACTCCTCCTCGGTCTTGGAGAGGTAGGCGATGCGCGGCATATTGATCGTCACGACGCCGACCGAGCCGGTGCTCTCGCCGGAGCCGAAGAAGCCGCCGGATTTCTTGCGCAGCTCGCGCAGATCCAGTCTCAGACGGCAGCACATCGAGCGCACGTCGCTCGGCTCCATATCGGAGTTGATGTAGTTGGAGAAATACGGCGTGCCGTATTTGGCGGTCATCTCGAAGAGGAGGCGGTTGTTCTCGGTCTCGCTCCAGTCAAAGTCCTTGGTGATGGAGTAGGTCGGGATCGGGTACTGGAAGCCGCGGCCGTTGGCGTCACCCTCGGTCATGATCTCGATGAACGCCTTGTTCACCATGTCCATTTCCTTCTGGCAGTCGCCGTAGGTGAAGTCCTGCTCCTTGCCGCCGACGATCGCGGGCAGATCGCGCAGGTCGGCCGGGACGGTCCAGTCGAGCGTGATGTTGGAGAACGGAGCCTGGGTGCCCCAGCGGGACG
>CAVEPP010000232.1:0-3452 GCA_963617605.1 Alloprevotella sp.
CAATTTCCCCTTTGAAATATTGTCTAACTTTTCGGGGTCACTTCAGAAAGGGCTGCTTCTTTTTTGCGTTCCCGCAAGGGAACGAGGACTTTCCGCGCACAGCGCGGAGAGATATGCGGCGTGCGCGCCGCAGCACTAAGGGGGGGATATTCTCTTTCCGTAGAAAGAGAATATCCCCCCTTACACCCCCCAAGAGAAAGGGCTTTGATTGGCAGTCTGGTGCTTGAATGACCTTGATGCCTCCGGAATGGGAATGCCTGCGCGCGGCGTTGCCGCGTTTAGCATTGATAGACGATTTGGTTTGCTTCTATTATCCGCTGCCGCTCTGCTCATCTTGTAGGAGTGCGGACGAATTTCCGTCTACCGGAGCACTTCACAATGCGGCGAGCGCCAGCAATGCCGCATTCGGCAGGCAGTCTGCCGCCGAGCAAACGTCACTCGCGCCTCACGATAGTAAGGCGCGGTTGAGAGTAGTAACGAGGCGGTAGGGGTTCATGGCGAAGCCATGTACACCGCACCCACACTGCGCAGCGCGTGCAGTCATTCAAGCGCCCGACTGCCAATGTCGGGGGTCGAGGGGGACTCTCCTCGTCCTTCTCTGGGGGATTTAAAGGGGGTATTCTCTTCAAGAAGAGAATACCCCCTTTGCCCCGCGTCCCCACGGCAGGTGGGGCCCCATACAGCGCCCGCGGCGCTGCAAAACTCACGCACCCCTGTTAGGTGCGAAAAAGGAGTATTCTATGGAACATGCAATGAAGGTCATTGCCAGAATCCACTCTGACTTTCCGGAAAAATTCGGCATCCCGCGCCAGAGCGGGCTTGTCCCGGAGCTGCGGGCGAAGATTGTCTTCGAGCCGGAGTACCGGAATCCCGACGCGCTGCGCGGCATTGAGGGCTTTTCGCACCTCTGGCTCATCTGGCAGTTCTCCGCCGCCGTGCGCGACACGTGGTCGCCGACGGTGCGTCCGCCACGCCTTGGCGGCAATGAGCGCGTGGGCGTTTTTGCGACGCGTTCGCCGTTTCGGCCGAACGCCATCGGCCTTTCCTGCGTGAAGCTCGAAAGCGTGAGACACGAGGATGGTCTCGGCGATGTGCTGATCGTCTCAGGAGCCGATCTGATGGACGGCACGCCGATCTATGACATCAAGCCCTACCTTCCTTATGCCGACGCGCACCCCGAGGCGCTGGGCGGCTTTGCCCCGTCGCCGAAGGAGAAGATCGAGGTCAGCTGTCCGCCGGAGCTCCTGCAAAAGCTGCCGGAGGGGCAGCGCGAGGCGCTGCTCGGCGTGCTCGCGCAGGACCCGCGTCCGCAGTACCAGAACGACCCTGAGCGCGTGTACGGCATGAGCTTTGGCGGCTGGGACGTTAAGTTCCGCGTAAAGGACGGCGTACTTGAGATTTTATCTTTAGCGGAAACTGAACATTGATAAAAACACTGTTAAGGGGGAAAACTATTGCGTTAAGCGAATGCTAAGAGAGCTTCCAAACGGTTGATATGAAAATTCTGCGCGCTATAATAGCGACAAAATACATAAAAGGAGCGTATCCACCGATGCAAGTTTCCAACGCATTTGTTGTCATTATGGGTATGGGCGTCACGTTCGTGGGCCTGACCTGCATTATCTTCTTAACGATGCTGATGGGCAAGATCTTATCCAAGCCCGAGGCTCCGAAGCCTGCCGCAGCAGCTGCCGCGCCGGCAGCGCCCGCCGTTCCCGCCGACGGTCTGACCGATGAGGTCAAGGTCGCCATCATGGCGGCGATCGCACAGCAGCCCGGCTTCAACATGGCGAATGTGACGAATGTCAGCATCCGCAAGATCTGATTTTGAATTCCACTTCTTCCTTTATCAGCGAAAAGGACGGCACTGCGCCGTCCTTTTTGCTACCGTGAAAAAATTTATTCGATTTAGCGCCAAATTAGCAGACCGTATGTTATAATGGGGGATAAGAAAACAGGCGGAGGCGTTCTCCGCGCCAACGATCAAGCGAGAGAAGGCGGCGACATGGCAAAAATCCCCGAAAAGGCGCGATGGGTCTATGACCTTTTGCTGACGGCGGCGATCCTGGCCATGGCAGCAATGCTCTGCACACTGCTGCGAAGGATCGATGACGGCAGCGGATATGTCAATCTCATCTTTGTGCTGGCGGTCGCGTGTATCTCACGCTGGACAGAGGGCTACTTCTGGGGCATCTTCAGCTCGGTGTCGGGCGTGCTGTTCGTCAACTACGTTTTTACATACCCGTACTGGGCATTCAACTTTACGATCACCGGCTACCCGCTCACGTTCCTCGCAATGCTGACGGTCTCCATGATGATCAGCGCGATGAACACGCAGATCAAAAAGCAGGAAAGGCTGCGCATCGAGACGGAAAAGGAAGCCGTGCGTGCCAATCTTCTGCGCGCGATGTCGCACGACATCCGCACGCCGCTCACGAGCATTGTCGGCAACACCGCCGCGATCCTCGACAACGGGGATTCCTTTTCTCCCGAGCAGAAGCGGCGGCTTTTAGAAGATGTGAACGAGGACGCGCAGTGGCTCATTCGCATGGTCGAAAATCTCCTGTCCATCACGCGCATGAGCGGCGGACAGGCAAAGATCGAAAAGGACTGCGAGGCAGCCGAGGAGATCATCGGCGTCTCAGTCAGCAAGTTCACCAAGCGATTCCCCGCGATCCATGTCTCGATCGAGGTGCCGGACGAGGTGCTGATGGTGCCGATGGACGCGACGCTCATCCGTCAGGTCATCATGAACCTGCTGGAAAATGCCGCCATCCACGGCGGGAACGTCACACAGATCCGCTTCCAGCTCTCGCGCGAGGGGACGAACGCCTGCTTTTCCATCAGTGACGACGGCGTCGGCATCCCGAAGGAGAAGCTCTCGACGATCTTCAAGGGCGGGCTTTCCGGTGTGTCGCACAACAACTTTGATATGAAGAAAAATATGGGCATCGGCCTTTCCGTGTGCTACACCATCGTCAAGGCGCACGGTGGCACGATGACCGCAGAAAATCTGGATTCGGGCGGAGCGTGCTTCCGCTTCTATCTGCCGCTGGAGGAGGGCATCAACAGTGAAATTGAAGGATAAAGTGCTCGTGGTGGAAGACGAGCAGAACATCAGCAACTTTATTTCGACGGTTCTCACCGCGAACGACTTCGACGTGCTGGTGGCGCAGACGGGCGCCGAGGCGGTCTCGATGATCACCTCGCATTGCCCCGATCTTATCATTCTCGACCTGGGACTTCCCGATATGGACGGGATGAACATCCTCAAGGAGGTCCGCTCGTGGTCGAGCCTGCCGATCATCGTCGTTTCGGCGCGCACGCACGAGCATGACAAGGTCATGGCACTCGACCTCGGCGCGGACGACTACATCGAAAAGCCGTTCGGCACGAGCGAGCTGCTCGCGCGTATCCGCACGGCCATCCGCCACACGCGCACGCCGCTCGAC
>CAVEPP010000233.1:0-3449 GCA_963617605.1 Alloprevotella sp.
CCTATTTCGAGGTCAAGGACGGCAGGACGACCACGCTGACGATCAAGAATAAGGCCCTCTCCGGCATCCTTATTCACAAGATCGACAGCACCACGGGCGAGGGCATTTACGGCGTTTCGTTCCTGCTCTATGACGGAGATCACCGCCCCATCGGTGAGTACAAGAGCGACCAGCGCGGCTATGTCTACATCGACGACTTGACCGAGGGCGGGCGCTATTATCTGCGGGAATTGGAAAACGAGGGCTACGTTTCCGATACGGAGCTGAAAACCGTCTACGTCCGCAGCGGCGAGGTGACGGAGGTGACGTGGAAGAACACGCCGATCCTCGGTCAAATTCAAATCGTCAAGAAGTCCGCGGACTACAATCCCACCAACGGTCTGAGCGCCGGTACGCTGCTCGAAGGCGCGGTATTTGAAATTTACGACAAGGCGGGCAACACCGTGGACACCATCCGCACGGATAAGAACGGCAGGGCCGTTTCCAGGACGCTCCCGCTCTCGCGCTACACCATCCGCGAGGTGCAGGCCCCGGCGAATTACTCGGTCAATCCCACGGTTATGACCGCCTATCTTGAATACGAGGGGCAGATCGTGACCTTTGAGGTGGCCGACGAAAACCTCACCACCGGCGTATCCATCAAGAAAACCGGCCCCGCGCAGGCTGTCTCCGGCCAACCCCTCCGCTATGTGTTCTCCGAGATCAGGAACGGCTCCAACGTGGCGTTGAGCTCTTTCTACTGGCGCGACCAGCTCCCCGCGCAGGTGACGCTCGATAAGCTCGTCACCGGCACTTACAACGCCGCGGGCAGCTACAAGGTCGTCTACCGCGTCAACGGCGGCGATTACCGGACGCTGGCCGACAACCTCTCGACCGCGAAGAACTACGTGCTGGACGCCCGCCCCGTGGTCCTCGGTCTTGCGGCCAATGAGCGCGTCACCGAGGTCATGTTCGTGTTCGGCGTCGTGCCTGCGGGCTTCGCGCAGGTGGAAACGCCGTACCTCTACGCCACCGCCCGCGGCGGACTTGCCAACAATTCCGGCATCGTAAATGTGGCGGACGCGGGCGGCCTTTACAACGGCCAATGGGTGCAGGCGGTAAGCCGCTGGCTCACGGGCGTCTACGCAAAGACGACCGTGACGCTGCCCAAGACGGGGTACTAAGGATAACGATGCGGTATGCCGAAATAAATCCCACCGTGGGACGCATTTCGGCATATTCCGCAGATGGGAGGACCTCGATGCATCCGAAGCAAACTGACTTCCGCAGCGCCGCCCCGATGTGGGCGGCGCTGTTCCTTGCGGCGGCCTATATGGCATTGCTCGCGGCGTCGGCCTATGAGGACGGCATGAACCTCTTTTCCTTTATGGCGGCGTTCATGCAGCAGCTTGACCGTCCGCTTGCGCTGTGCTGGAAACCGCATACGCCGAAATTCATCGCCTTTTCGCTGCTGGCCTGCGCCGCCGGTATTGCGATCTGCCGCGGGGAACGCGCTCATAAGCGGCCCGGTGCGGAGCATGGCGGCGCGGCATGGGGCAGCGCAGGCGTCCTCGATCATAAGTACCGCGACCGCAAGCACCCCGACAACAATGTGATCCTCACCAAGCACGTTCAAATGGGCTTGGACGGGCGCATACACCAGCGCAACCTTTTGCAGATCGTGGTGGGCGGCAGCGGCGCGGGTAAAAGCCGAAGCGTAGTCGCGCCGAACCTCATGCTTGCCAATACGTCGTTCCTCTGCACCGATCCGAAAGGCGAGCTTGTCCGCGCCACAGCTCCGCTGCTTTTGAAGCGCGGCTACATCGTCCGCGTCTTTGACCTTGTGGATACCGCCCATTCGGACGCCTACAACCCGTTCCACTACATCCGCAAAGACGCGGACGTGTTCCGTTTGGTCAATAACCTCATTAAAAATACCACGCCGAAAAACGCTTCACAGTCCGATCCCTTTTGGGAAAAGAGCGAAACGGCGCTTGACTGCGCGCTCATGCTCTACCTGCTCCATGAGGCGCCGGAGGAGGAGCAGACAATGGAAATGCTGCTCACCATGCTTCACTACGGCGAGGCGCGCGAGGATGACGATGATTTCCAGTCCCCCCTTGATCTGCTCTTTGAGGGCTTAAAGGAGGAAGAACCAGACCACATCGCCGTGCGGCAATATGCCATCTTCAAGGAGGCGCCCGGCAAAACCGCCATGAGCATCCTTGTGAGCGCGTCCGTGCGGCTGACCGCCTTTACGCTCCCGGAGGTGCAGCGCATCACAAGCCGCGACACGCTGGAGCTTGGGGAGCTGGGCGAGCGCAGGCAGGCCATCTTCTGCGTCATTCCCGACAGCAACGATACCTCGCTCAATTTCCTTGTCGGTATGCTCTACACGCAGGCGTTTCAGGAGCTTTACTACCGCGCGGACAAGCTGCACGGCGGACGGCTGCCCGTTCCGGTCCGCTTTCTGTTCGACGAGTTTGCGAACGTCGCCCTGCCGGACGGCTACGAGCGCTTGCAGGCGACGATGCGAAGCCGCAACCTCATGGCAACGATCATCCTGCAAAATATCTCACAGCTCAAAGCCTTATTCAAGGATAGCTGGGAGGGCATCATCGGCAACGCCGACGCTTTCCTTTACCTCGGCGGCAACGAGCAGAGCACGCACAAATACGTTTCGGAGCTGCTGGGAAAGGAAACGATCCAAACGCAGAGCATCAGCCAAAACAAGGGGCGCAGCGGCTCATACAGCAAAAGCACGCAGCTTATCGGCCGCGAGCTGATGACGCCGGACGAGGTGCGGCTGCTGGATAACCGGCTCGCCATTCTCCTTGTGCGCGGTGAAAAGCCGGTCATCGACGAGAAGTACGAGCTGATGCGGCATCCGAATATCCGTGAGACAGAGTACGGCGGCGCTCCGCCGTACCTGCACCATGCGACGTGCATCTATGCCGCGCCTGACCTGCCCTTTGCCTTCGACGACCTGAGCGAAATTGAAATCATATCTGAATTGGAGGAATCCGTATGAGACCGATGAAGAACCCAAAACGAAACTGCCGCATGGCAGCGTGGGCGTCAGGCGTATTGTGCCTGACGCTCTGCACTGTCCCCGCGCTCGCCGCGGACACCGATCCGCTTACTATTGTCAATAACCTTTCCACCTTTATTTTCTCCTGCATCAAGGCCGTGGGCGTTATCATCCTCGGCTGGGGCGTCGTGCAGGTCGGCATGAGCGTCCAAAGCCATGATGCAAGCCAGCGTTCACAGGGCTTTTTGTGTCTGCTCGGCGGTCTGCTGATCGCCTTTGCAAAGGAGATACTGGCTCTGATCGGCGTCGTATGAGAAAGAAGAACCGCATCATTGGCTGCGAGGCAGCGGTGAACGGCCTGCTGATCACCGTGCAGACGCCAAACGATCAGACGTACCGCCGGCTGTATGCAGGCTATTCCGAGCGCGAGGCGCTGTAT
>CAVEPP010000234.1:0-3441 GCA_963617605.1 Alloprevotella sp.
CTTGAGGACTATGCCATTTCGCTTTCAAGTACGGTCTGGGCTTACGACAACGACGGCCAGACCGTGGAGCTCGCCGTGCTGGCGACGGACGAAAACCGCATCTGGGTCGACTATGACGAGCTGCCGCCGTATCTCGAAAAGGCGGCCGTCGCCATTGAGGACAAGCGCTTTTACGACCACAAGGGCGTGGACTGGTACCGCACGGCGGGCGCGTTCGTCAACATGTTCCTCGGCATGAAAAACGACTTCGGCGGCTCGACGATCACGCAGCAGCTCATCAAAAACGTCACCACCGAAGACGACGTCACCGTGCAGCGAAAGCTCGTGGAGATCTTCCGCGCTCTCGATCTCGAAAAGGAATACACCAAGGAAGAGATTATGGAGTGGTATCTCAACGTCGTCTACTTCGGCGAGGGCGCGAGCGGCGTGCAGATGGCCGCGAATACCTACTTCGGCAAGGATGTACGGGATCTCACGCTTGCGCAGTGCGCGAGCATCATCGGCATCACGAACAACCCCTCGCGCTACAGCCCCTTCGCCAGCGTGGAGAACAACAAAAAGCGCACCAAGACCATCCTCTATGAGATGTACGACCAGGATTTTATCTCCCATGAGGAATATACCGCCGCTGTCGCGGAGGTCGATAACGACGAGCTGCACTTCATCCGCGGCGAAAACGAGGTCTACCAGCAGGAGATCTATTCCTATTATGTGGAAATGGTCATCAACGACGTGCTGAGCGATTTGCAGTCGCGCCTCGGCCTTTCCGAAGCCGCGGCGCGCCAGCTCCTCTACCACGGCGGCTATCAGATTTACGCGTGCGTCGATCCGTTCGTGCAGCAGGTCGTGGACGATATCTACACCGACCCGGACAGCATGCCGCAGCCCTATTATTACAGCAGCCAGCCGCTGCAGTCCGCCTGCATGGTCATCGACCCGTTCACCGGCGAGATCAAGGCCATCGGCGGCGCGATCGGCGAGAAGGACCGCAACTTCGGCTTTAACTACGCCATCGACGCGCACCGGCCCTCCGGCTCCTCGGCAAAGCCGCTCGCGTCTTACGGTCCGGCGATGGATCTCGGCCTCATCACCGAGTCCACGCTCGTGGACGATAGCCCCGACATCCAGCTTCGCGGCACCTACTGGTATCCGCGCAACTCCGGCGGCTCCTACGACGGCATCATCACCATCTGGGACGCTCTCGTTCGCTCGAAAAACACCGTCGCCGCGCAGATCATCGATAAGCTCACGCCGAGCGTCTCCTTTGAATACCTTACCGAGCGCATGGGCTTCCAGCTCGTCGAGGCGGACCGGGACTATGCCCCCCTCGCTCTCGGCCAGTTCACCTACGGCGTAACGGTGCGCGAAATGGCGCAGGCGTACACCACCTTCCCGAATGACGGCGAGATGACCTACGCGAGATCGTATTCGCTCATCACCGACTCGAACGGCAACACCGTTCTCGAAAACGGCATGCGCACGAGCCATGTGTTCAGCGTGGACACCGCCCGCTGCATGACCGAAATGCTCGAGGCCGCCGCATGGTACGGCACGGGCTACGAGGTCTATCTCGGCTACGGCAAAATGCCCGTTGCCGGCAAGACCGGCACGACCTCCGACGACTACGACCGCTGGTTCTGCGGCTTCTCGCCGTACTACGTGACCGCCGTCTGGACCGGCTACGACAATCCCGCGCCCATGTACTATTCCGGCAACCCCGCCGCGCAGATCTGGAAGCGTATTATGGCGCAGATCAACGAGCCGCTGCCCGTGATCCAGTTCAATGACCCGACAAACCGCGGGTACGATACCGGCATTTTCGGCGATCTTGAAACGACGCCGGAGCCGACGCCTGTGCCGACCGCGACGCCCGCGCCTACGGAGGCGCCGACGCCGGAGCCCACCGCAGTGCCGACGGCCGAGCCGACGCAGGAACCGCAGCAGATCCCGGTCATGCCGCAGATGACGACGGAAGCCGCGCCGGAAGGATAACACCTCTTCGATTTATAGAAAGAAAACGAGGGAAAATCGATGAAATACGCTTACACGAACGGCGTGCTGCTCGACGGCAGCGCGGATATGCAGCCGCAGCGCGGCATGGTGCTGCGCACGGACGCCGAGAAGATCCTCGACATCGTCCCCGAGGGTACGGACCTTACCGGCTTCGAGATCGTCGATCTCCAGGGCGGATATCTCATGCCGGGCCTCATCAACCTGCATGTCCATCTGCCCGCAAGCGGCAGCCCGAAAAAGCAGGGCAATCCCCGCAAGCTCGTAAAGTTTATGACGTCCATGGCACTCACGCGGCGCATCGCGCTCGCCCTGTGCGAGGGCTACGCCAAGACGCAGCTTATGAGCGGCGTTACGACGATCCGCACCGTCGGCGGCATCGCGGACATCGATACACGGCTTCGCGGCCGTATCGCCGCGGGCAGGTGCGACGGCCCGCGCATTCTCGCGGCGGACATGGCCGTTTCCGTCCCCAGCGGGCATATGGCGGGCTCGCTCGCTTACGAGGCGACGAGCGCCGCGGAAGCCGCGGCGGATGTGCGCAAAATTGCGCAGGCAAAGCCCGATCTCATCAAGCTTATGATCACCGGCGGCGTGCTGGACGCAAAGAAAAAGGGCGAGCCGGGCGAGCTGAAAATGCCGCTGGAGTACGTCCGCGCGGCGTGCGAGGAAGCGCACAGGCTCGGCCTGCCGGTCGCGGCGCACGTCGAAAGCCCCGAGGGGGTGCGCGTGGCGCTCGAAAACGGCGTGGACACGATCGAGCACGGCGCGAAGCCGGACGAAGATATCCTGCGCCTCTTCCGCGAGCGCGGCGCGGCGCAGGTAGCAACGCTCTCCGCCGCGGTGCCGTATGCCCGCTTTGACCGCAGCGTGAGCAAAGCGACCGAAATGGAGCAGTATAACGGCGAGGTCGTGCTCGAGGGCATCATCGAGTGCGCCAAGGCGTGTTTGGCCGCCGGCATCCCCGTCGGTCTCGGCACCGACACGGGCTGCCCGTACATCACGCACTACGACATGTGGCGTGAGGTGCGCTATTTCCACACGTTCTGCGGTGTATCCAACGCCTTTGCACTGCACACCGCGACGCTCGGCAACGCAAAGATCGCCGGGATCGGCGATATCACCGGCTCGCTCACACCCGGCAAGAGCGCCGATCTCATCGTTACGGCAGAAAACCCGCTCGAGGATCTCGAGGCGCTGCGCCATGTATCCATGGTGACGATGCGCGGCAAGCTCTTCCGCGATCCGCAGGTAAAGAAAATGCCCGACTGCGAGCGGGAGCTTGATAAAATATCCTGCTGAATAAGGCTCCCTTGTGCAAAGGGAGCTGTCAGCGAAGCTGACTGAGGGATTGTCGTTTCCTTTTGGCAATACACACAATCCCTCCGTCTTTTGCCTTCGGCAAAATCCACCTCCCTTTACACAAGGGAG
>CAVEPP010000235.1:0-3429 GCA_963617605.1 Alloprevotella sp.
GAATGACCCAGCCCTGCCCGACGTCGGCGGTGCTGCTCGCCCAGGTGTGGCGGCGGCGCGTGGGGATGCTGACCTTATAGATCTTATACGATTCGATTTTCATAGTATATCGTTCCTTTCCGCGTTTCAGCCGCGCGTGACGTAATCAAGGACCTGCTCGATCGTTTTGCCTTCCAGCCCCATCTTCTCGAGATTCACGCCCTCGGCGTGGTAATCCCGGCCCATCATGGCCTCGGACAGGGTGACGTGCGCATCCGTGATCGGCGTGGGGACCCCGGCCAGACGGCCCAGCTCCGCGATCGGGAGAAGGCCGGAGCCGATATCCTCGTGCATGTACCGGTGGTCGAGCGAGGGGGGAGCCTTGATGAACTTGTTGGCTTCGCTCTCCTGGCAGGCCTTGTAGGGATCGTTGGCTTCCGCGGCTTCCTTCGTCGTGGATCCGGCGTTGTAGAGCACAGTGCAGAAGTTGTCGAGCTCCAGCCCGTACGCCTTCGCAACGGCCAGACGCTCCTCGTCCACCATGCGGATGACCTTGCCGATGGCGGGGGTCACGCCGTCATAGTAGAAGCGGAAGTCGCCGCCGGTGTGCTCGATCCATCCGGCGTTGAGCACGACGCCCGGCGGATGGAACATGGCGTTGATGTTGCACAGCGAGGACTCCAGCACGTCGCGGCCCGCGACGACATAAGGGTACGCCTTGTGGATGACCTCCAGCACGGCCTCGGTGTCCTTCGCCGGGAACACGCCGACGGTGACGGGCTTGTCGCTGCTGCTCACATGGACGCTCGTCTCGCTCGTTTTGCGGGCGATGTAGCTGAGCGTGTTCGCCTCGGCGATGCGGCCCCGGCCCAGAATGTGCGCCGCGCGCAGCGCGCCGCCGGTGTGACCGGGATTCATATAGAGCACGGTGTCGCCGTGCAGATACGGCTTCATGGCGTTGAGATAGCGCTCGTGGCCGGTGCCGGGAACGTTCATCACGACGAGATCGGCGCCGGAAACGGCCTCTTCCATCGAGTTCGACACATGGGCGACGCGGCAGCTGCCCCCGCCCCATACGCCGGTATAGGAGATCACGTTATCGTTGTTGTGCAGCGTTTCCACGCGCGCGGCGGAGAAGGTGAACAGGCACACTTCATAACCCCGCAGCGTAAGGTCGGCCGCGGCAGCATAGCCGCCGTGTCCGCCGCCCAGAACGGCAATTTTCATGGATGCGTCCTCCTCTTTGTTGCTTCCTCTCTGTTATCAGTCCGCGCGGATGGTGGCGAGCTGCTGGTACGGGTAGTGCGTGTCGGTGATCATCCGGTGGCCGTCCGCCGTGACAAGGACCTCGTTTTCGAGCTGGTAGCCGCACTCGCCGTCGATCACGTGGATCGGCTCGACGCAGAGGACCATGTTCTCCTGCAGGAGAGTATCCTTATAGGTGTTGATGTACGGCTCCTCATGCAGCGTGAGACCGAGACCGTGGCCGATGAACGCGACGGGCTTAAAGCCCCATTCGGTGAACTGCCTGGCAAAGTTATCGTAGATCGTCTTGGTGCTCACGCCCGGCTTGATCTGGGTGATGGCGTCGTCATGCGCCTTGACGAGCTTGCTCCAGGTCTCCGCCTGGTGCTCGGTCGGCGTGCCGACGACGGCGGTGCGGCAGCAGTCGCAGTAGTAGTTATCCTTCGTGCCCATCACGTCCACGCGGACGATGTCGCCCTTTTCGAGCACCTTGTCGGTGGGCTCGCCGTTGAGCAGGCAGCTGCGGACGCCGGAGCCGACCATCGGCATGGACATCTTGTCGCCCTTGGCGATCTCGGCAAAGCCGTTGGAGATGAAGCGGTAAATGTCTTTCTCGGTCATGCCGGCGCGGGCGCTGGCGAAGGCACCGTAAATGACCTCTTCGATGTTGGAGCCGAAGGAGATGATGCGGTCAAGCTCGAACTGCATCTTGATGAAGCGCATCTCTTCGTACGCGGCGTCGGCGTTGACGATCTCGGCGTGCGGCAGCTCCTTGTGCATAAGATCCATATCGATGGCGGAGAGATAGGAGAGCTCCATGCCGATGCGCTTCGTCTCCATGCCGAACTCCTTGAGCTTATCGATGGCGATCATCATCGGGTTCTGGGTGAACTCGTTGTAGCTGATGATGCTCTTCGGATCCATCCAGCTCTGGGCGTGCATGATGGGCTCTTCAATGTTCACAACGATAACGACGGGGTCGTGCTTCTCGGTGATGATGTGGATGACCTTGCGGCTGCGGACCGTGACCTGCGTGGGGATGTAAGCGCCGGTGACGTAGGTGATGTTCTCCGGGGTCATGGTGACCATGGCGTCCAGATTGTACTTTTTCAGCATTTTGCGCTGAAGATCGGTGATCTCTTTCATGGTGTTTCCTCCGTTTTCTGTTTTTGAAAAATTGGTAGGATGACTTGCTGTATAAAGAAACCCGCCGCGCAGGGGCGGTCAGGCTTCGGGCGGGGAGAGTTCGATGCTCGAACGGGTCGTGGCAAGGTGGGCGATGTACGCCTGCTTGACCTGATTGACGTCGAGCGAGCCGAAGGCGTTGGCGATCTGGTTGTGCTCCCAGAGCGACTGCTCCACATAATTCGTGTGGGTGAACAGCACCCGGCGCTCGTCGTAGATCGTGCCGGTCAGCGTGACGCAGATGTTCAAAAGGATGTCGTTGTTGGCGGCACGGCGGATGATGTTGTGAAATTCCAGATCGTGACGGAGCATGTCTTCGTTCGTCATGTCCGTTTTGCGGACGGCGGCGATGCACGCTTTCATCTCGTCCCGGAGTCGGGGGTAATCCTCCTCGGGGATGAGATCGATCGCCTTGAGATCGAGCGCTTCGCGCACGGTGAGGATGTTCAGTATCTCGTCCTTGTGGATCATCAGCCAGAGGGAATTGCCGTCGCCGGGCTGCGTATCTTCCTTCTGGAGGAAAATGCCGCTGCCGTGGCGGATCTCCACAACGCCCATCGCCTCGAGCACCTTCAGCGCCTCGCGCAGGGAGTTGCGGCTGATGCCGAGCTGCTCGGCCAGCTCGCGCTCCGGCGGGAGCTTGTCGCCCACGGAAAAGCCCTTTTGGGATATATAGGATAGAAGGTTGTGGACGTTTTTATTTTCCTTGAAAGCAAAGCCGGCGTTCGGCAGGTACATGGACGGTCCCTCCTGCGTTGGATCGGTAGAATAAGTTATTATACACCAACGCGCCCGCGGAAATCAAATCATTCCCGAACCGCGGCAGTGACGACGACCTCCACCAGAATGGGCGTCCGGCCCAGCTTGCAGACCATGCAGGCTCTCGTGGGGGCGGTCTCTTTTTGGATCCACGCATCCCATACGGCGT
Source organism: Alloprevotella sp. (assembly GCA_963617605.1). Lineage (GTDB taxonomy): Bacteria > Bacillota > Clostridia > Oscillospirales > Oscillospiraceae > Apopatocola. The sequence continues at coordinate 3,338 of CAVEPP010000235.1, forward strand.
TGAACGCCGCAACGTCCGCCTGCTCGCGCAGGTAAACGTCCGCATGGAGAATATGATCGCGGTCGGAGCCGTGCTCCTCCAGCAGCTTGCTC
>CAVEPP010000236.1:0-3409 GCA_963617605.1 Alloprevotella sp.
CTCTTCCGCCATCTCCTGCTCGATCTTGTTCTCCTTGATCGTGGCGAACAGCACGAGCGCGGAGATCACCATCAGCACCGAGGCGATGATGAACGGCAGCTCGATGATCCAGAGATTGCGCTCGGCGTCGGGGGCGTTGATGTAATTGCTCAGCACAAGGAAGAGCCCGAGCACCGTGGCGAACGCGCCGCCGATGTAGCCCATGATGTTGATGATGCCGTTGGCCTTGGCGCGCAGGGGCTTGGGCGTGATGTCCGGCATGAGAGCGACGGCAGGGTTGCGGTACATCATCATGAAGATGAGAACGATCGCCATCATCGCGACCATCCCGGCGATGTTGTTCTTGTGGAAGAACAGCGGGATGAACGGGAACGCGACCGCCGAAACGAACGTGCCGACAAGGATGTACGGCATGCGCTTGCCGATCTTCGTGTGCGTCTTATCCGAAAGGCGGCCGAAGAGCGGCAGAAGGATCAGCGCCGCGAGATTATCGCACGCCATGATGATGCCGACAATCCACTGCACGTGCAGGATGTGGTTCGGGTCGCTCGCCTTGAGATCGGCGGACGACATGCCGTAAAACCGGCGGGCAAAGATGTCCGTCAGAAACGTCGGGCACCAGGAGTCGTACACCTGCCAGAGCAGGAGAATGCCGAAAAAGGCAAAGCCGATGAGAAAGGTACGCTTATAATTGAGCTTCACAGCCGTTTCCTCTCCGCGCGGTCTGCGCCGCGCGCCTCTCTTTTAGACTCCTTTCATCATACAGGAAAAACCCTCTCTTTACAACCCGTTTTTCCTGCGGTAAAATACCGCTGCGAGGTGATACCAATGAAACAATGCATGAAGCAATACAAAAACGCCGGAACGATCGCCGCTGCCGCCATCGGCGCAGCTGCCGCCGGATATCTTTTCCTGATCGCGCCGGGCCGCTCCCGCGCGGGGCAGCGCTTCCCGTTCCGCGGGCAGAACATCGCTCACCGCGGTCTGTATGATGCCGCGCAGGGTGTCCCCGAAAACTCGCTCGCGGCGTTTCGCGCCGCGGCGGAGGCCGGTTATGGCGCGGAGCTTGACACCCGTCTCACGAAGGACGGCGTCGTCGTCGTTTCGCACGACAGCAACATCCGCCGCATGACCGGCGCGGACGTGACGGTCGAATCGCTCGACTTTGCCGAGCTGCAGCAGTATAAGCTCGGCGGCACCGAGGAGCGCGTGCCGCGCTTTTCGGACGTGATGGACGTTCTCGCCGCCGCACACGTGCCCGTGATCGTGGAGGTCAAGGCCTCTCCCGACCATCGCCGCGGCGAGCTCTGCCGCAAGGTGCTGGAGATCATCGACGCGCACACCGGCAGCTTCTGCGTGGAGAGCTTCGACCCGTTCATCGTGGCGTGGTTCCGCTTCCATGCGCCCGACCTGCTGCGCGGCCAGCTCACCGCCCAGTGGGACAATCTCGGCGGCAGCTTCGGCGCGTGGCTTTCGAGCCGGATGCTCATCGGCTGCATCGGCCGGCCGCAGTTCATCGCCCACCGCACGGGCAAAAAGTCCCTCGGCGTGAAGCTCGCCGAGCTTCTCGGCGCGATGCGCGTCACGTGGACGGCGCACGACCGCAGCGAGGAAGCCAAGTGCGACACCGTGATCTTTGAGGCGTACCGCCCGCCGGTACAGTATAAATGAGAGCGCTCCGCCGCGTCCAGCTTGTCAAAAAAGTCTCTATAAGACTTTTTTGTCTTCGCTTTCCGCCGAGCATTTTGAATGCATTCAAAATGCTGCTTCGCCCGAAAGCCTTGCGATGCAATGCTTTCGACGGCGGTTTATCCAATTTGAGGCGGGCCTTGCCCCCTCAAGCTCCCCCGCTGCTGTCATGTCCGGCTTCATGGCGGAGATTATTTTGCAGACTGAGCGCACTCACGCTCGTGCTCGCGCTCTGCTGTCTCGGCGCGTTTCCCGCTCTCGCCGCCGATGAGGATGCCGCCGCGGAGAACGCCTGCGCGCACCCCGGCTGGCAGAACGGCGTATGCATTGCGTGCGGCGCGGCCTGCCCGCACGCGGAGCACGATTACGACAGCTGCATCTGCTTTGCCTGCGGCATGACCGTCGGCCACTCGTATCTCACGTCGCGCTGCCCGATGTGCGGCCGCGTGCCCGCTTTTACCGATTCGCTCGTCCCCTCGGCCTTCTTTCACCGCCCGGACTATCCCGGCACAGTGCAGACGGTCGAATACATGACGCGCGACTACGTCGGCGAGCGCAAGGGCGCGGGCACGCTCACCTACTATAAGCGGATGCTCGTCTATCTCCCCTCCGGGTACGACGCCTCGCGCCCGTACAACGTGCTCGTGCTGCTGCACGGCATGGGCGGCGGCGAGAACTACTGGCTCGGGAAGCAGCAGCTTTACGCCGCTTACGGCACGCAGTACTATGTCTCCACCTCCCGGATGCTCGACAACATGTTCGCCGCCGGGATGTGCCGGGACATGATTGTCGTGACGCCGACGTTCTACCGCGATTCCGGCAACCTCTCCCGATACGACCGCGTACCAGATGAGGAACAGTTCGTCCGCGAGCTGCGCGAGGACATTCTGCCGTGCATCGTGCAGAACTACTCGACCTACGCCGCCGACGGCAGCGCCGAGGCGATCCGCGCAGCGCGCGACCATTTCGCCTACGCGGGCCTTTCGATGGGCTCGATCTACGCTTATAACTCCGTGATGCCGCTCTGTCTTGATCTGTTCGCGTGGTTCGGCTGCTTCTCCGGGAGCGACTGCTACGTCGATCTCACCGTGGACGCTTTGTGCAGCGAAGCAAACGCCGCCTACCCGATCCGGTACTTTTATAACAGCATCGGCACGCGCGACTCGATGGCGTCGCTCCACCGCGAAAACTTCATTGCCATCACCGACCGCGTGCCCGGTCTCACCGACACGGAAAACGCCTGGTTCACCCAGATCCCCGGCGTCGGCCACGAATACAGCGCCTGGATCGTCGGGCTCTATAACTTTTTGCAGGTCGTATTCGCAATGTGATCTCCCTGCTTACAAGAATGCGCGGAAGCCGCCTATCGGCTTCCGCACATTTTCCTTATTTCAGCCGCTCAGACGGGCGCCTTTCCGCTTGCCTGCCGTTATGTCTCCATCGGATCGTATCGGAAACAATTTTTCGACGGCGCCGCTGATGCATCGTCAATATTATACGTCTGCATGTTTTCGAAACCCCGGTGTTTTGTTGACCGAACGCAAAATATATGTTGCCATTTACGTTGTAGGTTTTCTCGCAGGAATACGGGCAAGGAGCGGAGCAGATTATCTTCCCGTCTGCCGCTGGAGTGAATAAACATGCAAAAAGATCCGGAAGGACGATTGAAGTGACCCCAAAAAGTTAGACAATATTTGAAGAAAAAATTGTTCAAGCAACC
>CAVEPP010000237.1:0-3403 GCA_963617605.1 Alloprevotella sp.
GTTGCTTGAACAATTTTTTCTTCAAATATTGTCTAACTTTTTGGGGTCACTTCAAGCGGCGGCGCGGTGCGTGTTTCGCGCGTAAGTGTGCCGCGGCCCGACGGCGGGGATATGAGTATACTTCTTTACGCTCCGGCAGAGTGCGGAGGCGATACGCCGTGCGTGTACTTTCTCCACGGCGGCGGGTTCGTGTTCAACGCAGCGCCGCACCATTTTGCGCTCGCGCGGGAGCTTGCCCACGCGCTCGGCGTGCGTGTCGCGCTGCCGGACTACCGTCTCGCGCCGCGGTATACGTTCCCCGCGGCGCACGAGGACGCTTTGACGGGCTGGCGCTGGCTTTTGGAAAACGCCGCCGCCCTTCGCATCGATCCGGCGAGGATCGCCGCCGCGGGGGACAGCGCGGGCGGGAATCTCGCCGCGGCGCTCTGTCTCATGGCACGGGAACAAAACCTCCCGATGCCGTGCGCGCAGATGCTGCTCTACCCGGTGCTGGACGCGCGCATGGAAACGGAAAGCTACCGGCAGTTCACGGACACGCCCATGTGCAATACACGCGATATGGAGAAGTACTTTGCCATGTATGCGCCCGATACGTCCGCCGCGCCGCGCGAATGGCTCTCCCCGGCGGAGAGCGCGTCGCTGCAGGGGCTGCCAAAAGCGTATGTCGAGACGGCAGAGTTCGACTGCCTGCGCGACGAGGGCGCGCAGTACGCCGCGCGGCTCACGCGCGAGGGCGTGCCGTGCGAGTATCACCCGATAAAAAACGCCATGCACGGCTATGATATCGCGGTAAACAGCGAATTCATGGAGACCGTGATGGCGTATCGCATCGAATTTCTGCGCGGGGTGCTTACGGGAAAATGAAAAGGTGCAGCAGCACCGCGTTCAAAATGCCGAGCAGGATCCCGGCCAGCACCTGGATGGGCGTGTGGCCGACAAATTCCTTGAGCTTGACCTCCGAGAGCTTCCCGGTGGAAAGATCGTCGAAGGCCTTCACGATCTCGTTGAGGATGGCGGCCTGCTTGCCGGTCTCGAGCCGGACGCCCATCGCGTCCTTGCACACGATGACGGCGAGGATCACGGCGATGGCGAACTCAAAGGAGCCGAGCCCGTACACGAATGCTGCGGCGACCGCGAGCGAGGAAACGGTCGCGGAGTGGCCGCTCGGCATCCCGCCGTCGCCGACGAGCCGGGAGAGATCGAACCGGTGCGTGACGAGCGCGTGGATGATCGTTTTGAGTACCTGCGCCCACAGCCACGACGAAACACCGGTCAGCAGAAACTGGTTGGAGATAAGCTCACGGAGCCACATGGCTTACTTCGCCTCCGTATCATCCGGCTCGACAACGTAGCTCACATATTCGAGCGGCGTGTAGCCGAGACGCCGGTAGAGCGCGGCCGCGCCGGTGTTTTCCGGCTCAACCTCGAGCCGCAGGCGCGCCGAGGGAAACTCTTCCCGCACGGACGAGAGAAACTCCGTGCCGAGCCCGTGGCCGCGGAACGCCTCGCGGATGTACAGCTCTTCAATCCAGCAGATCGGGCTGCCGGACTCGGGAGAGAAGCTGCGCGAGAGGATGGCGTAGCCCGCGGCTTCGCCGTTTACTTCGAGAATACGGAGAATGATGTACACGTCCGAGCGCATGGCCTCGCGGAACGTGTTTTCCATGTACTGCGCCGGGATCGGGTGCATCACGGCGGGGGAGTGGTAAAATTCCTGCGCCAGCTCCATATAGAGGGCGAAGTCTTTCTCTTCAGCGTTGCGGAACATAGTAAAAAATCCTTTCCAGAATGCGGTATTGTCTAAATATGAAGTATACCGCATTTGTCCGGGAAAAAGCAAGGGAACATATCGGCCGCCTCTGTCCGGGGCGGTATTTTTGCTGAAAGTTTTATGCCATGATCTTCTGCATCTCCCGGCGGAGACGGAGAAGGATGCGCTTTTCGAGCCGGGATATGTAGCTTTGCGAAATACCCATGCGGTCGGCGACCTCCTTCTGCGTATACTCCCGCCGCCCGAGCAGACCGAAGCGCAGGGAGATGATGTCCCGGTCGCGCTCGTTGAGCTTTGCCACGGCCTCGTGCAGCGCGCGCCGGTCGGCGTCGTCCTCCATCGGGCGGGAGACCTCGTCCTCGTCGGTGCCGAGCACATCCGAGAGCAGTAGCTCGTTGCCGTCCCAGTCGGTGTTGAGCGGCTCGTCGAAGCTCACTTCCGTGCGCTGCGCGGAGAGCTTGCGCAGATACATCAAAATTTCGTTTTCGATGCACCGCGAGGCGTACGTTGCGAGCTTGATGTTCTTTTCGCGGTCGAACGTGCTCACGGCCTTGATGAGCCCGATCGTGCCGATGGAGATGAGGTCTTCCAGCCCCACGCCGGTATTTTCAAACCGCCGCGCGATATAGACGACGAGCCGGAGATTGTGCTCGATGAGCGTGCGCTCGGCGCTCTTGTCTCCGGCGCAGAGCGCCGTGAGCGCCGAGGTCTCCTCCTCGCGCGAGAGAGGCGGGGGCAAAACCTCGCTTCCGCCGATATAATATACCGGCTCGTTCGGCAGCAGGGCGAGCAGAAGCTGTTGAAGCAGATCGGAAAACATGGGCAGGACCTCCTTATGATATTCAAACGAGCGCGGAATACTCCCCGCCGCCGAGCGGCGTCGGCGAGAGAGCGACGAGATACTGCTCCGCCGTGCCATCGACCGTGACGGCATCGGGACGGAAGCACACGAGAAGCCCCCGCTTTGTCCCGACGGCGGAAAAGCCGACGAGCCGCAGCCGCCGCGAGAGCGCCGGGTGCGAAGAAAGGACGCGAAAGCACGCTGCCGGATCATCCGGCAGCGGCAAAACAAGCGGAGGAACGAAGAGAGAAGCGAGCGATCCCGGCTCTGCGAGCAGGATGCGCGAGCCGGAGAGCGGGTCAAAGAGCGCGTTGCCGGTATCCCGCAGCGCGCGTACTGCGGCGGTTTTGCCGCAAAGCTCGATCTTCGCTTCCACGATGCACCGCTCGCGGCGCTTTAGAAACCGCCCGAAAAAGAGCCGCACCGCGGCATAGCACAGCCCGAAGGAGAGCACGAGCGTTTTGAGCGAAGCGCCGGAGAGAGCGCCGCGCACCTCCGCACCGGAGAGCAGCGAAATGCCGTACACCGCCCCGGCGAACGCCGACGAGAGCGCGAGAAAGCAGCCCCAGCCGCGCCAGAGCTCCGGCGGCGCGCCGAACGCGATCCACGCCATGAGCAGCGAGACGAGCGCCTTCACCGCGAGCGAGACGAGAAACGAGAGCGGGGGGATCGCGGCGAACACGGCGTACACCCCGCCGAGCGCCGCGGCTGCGGCAAACCGGCCACGCCGCAGCGCTTTGCCGCGCAGCCGCGCGCACGAGAGCAAAAGCAGATAGTCCGTGAGCGCATTG
>CAVEPP010000238.1:0-3400 GCA_963617605.1 Alloprevotella sp.
CAAATAAAAAGCCGCCCCCGGTAGGGGGCAGCCTGTAATGGTGTTGCGATTGGCGAACTTTTTCATGCGCCTTGAGGCGCGGCTGTCCTTTGCCCTTATAGGGCTTGTGCAAGCCACCGGCTACGCCGGTGGTCTTGACTTTTCGGGAACATCGGGCATGCTAAGACCGTCATAAGGTCACACACAATAAAAAAGGAGAACCCACCCATGAAAAGAATGATTTCCGTTTTCCTCTGCGCCGTGCTGCTTCTCTCTCTGGCGGCCTGCGGCGCGTCCGCTCCGGCGGACGCGGAAGATAATGCCCCGGCGAGCGCGCTTGAACTGCTGGAAACCGTCTGGAACAGCTACAGCGACGACGAAAAATTTCCGGCCGCGGGCGGCGACTACTCCGAAGAAAACATACGCGACGGCGCTCCCGGCAATTTCGGCGTTGACGATGCCGATATCCTCAATTCCTCGCTGGGCTTTCCCGCGGCCGAGGCGGAGAAGATCGACGGCGCGGCCTCTCTCGTGCACATGATGAATCTCAATACGTTCACCTGCGGCGCGTTCCATGTGAAGGAGAGCGGCGATGTGACCGCGCTGTGCGCTGCGCTGCGCGAAAACATCCTCGCCCGCCGCTGGATGTGCGGTATCCCCGATAAGCTCGTGATCGTCACGGTGGGGGACTATGTCGTGTCCGTATACGGCCACACCGATCTCGTGGACACGTTCACCGCCAAGCTCGCCGCGGCGTACCCGAACGCCAAAACCGTGAGCGACGACCCGATCGTGTAAGCGCCGATGCTCTTTTCGAGTATCCCGTTCCTCTTTTATTTTCTCCCGTGCGTGCTGCTCGTCTATTTCGCTGTGCCGCAAAAGGGGAGAAACGCCGTTCTGCTCGCCGCCAGCCTCTTTTTCTACGGCTGGGGCGAGCCGAAATTCCTGCTCTTCATGGTGTTTTCCATCGTGCAGGGATATGTCTTTGCGCGCCTCATCGCGCGGGGGAAAAGGAAAAAGCTCTTTCTCACGCTCTCGCTCGCTGTGAGCTTCACGCTGCTTGCTTACTGCAAGTACGCGGATTTCTTTATCGAAAACTTCAACGCCGTGACGGGGCTTTCGCTCCCGCTTTTGAAGATCGCCCTGCCGATCGGCATCAGCTTCTATACGTTCCAGATCGCCAGCTACGAGATCGATGTATACCGCGGCGACGTGGCGGCGCAGCGCAATTTCATCGACTTTGCCGCGTATGTCGCCATGTTCCCGCAGCTCATCGCGGGCCCCATCGTGCGCTACCGCGATATCGCGCCGCAGCTGAAGGAGCGGACGCACTCGCTCGATGCCGCGGCGGAGGGCGCTTCCCGCTTCGCCGTAGGCTTGGGGAAAAAGGTGCTGATCGCAAACGTCCTCGCGCAGCTCGTTTCCGCATACAAGGCCTCCGCGGAGCAGACGGCGCTCTATGCCTGGCTGTACGCGGCCGCCTTTACGCTCCAGATCTACTTTGATTTCTCCGGCTACAGCGATATGGCCATCGGGCTGGGCCGCATCTTCGGCTTCACGTTCCCGGAAAACTTCCGCTATCCGTATATCTCGAAGAGCATCACGGAATTCTGGCGGCGCTGGCACATGTCGCTCGGCACATGGTTCCGCGATTATCTCTATATTCCCCTCGGCGGCAACCGCCGCGGCCTGCCCCGGCAGATCTTAAACATTCTTATCGTATGGGCACTCACCGGTCTCTGGCACGGCGCAAACTGGACGTTCCTTCTCTGGGGACTGTATTACGCGGTGTTTCTGATCCTGGAAAAGATTTTCCTTCTCAAAAAGCTCGAAAAAGTGCCGGTTCTGGCGCATATCTACGCGCTGCTCGTTGCCGTCGTCGGGTGGATGCTTTTCCAGCTCAACTCCGTCGGTGAGGTTGCTCACTATTGGGGGGCGATGTTCGGCGCAAGCGGTATCGCAGTTACAGCGGCCGATACATTCTACGTGCGCAGCTATGCCGTCATATTGCTGATTGCCGCTGTTGCGGCAACGCCCGTGCCGAAAATGCTCTTCCAGCACATTCCGCAAAAGGTACGCAGTATTCTGACGCCGGTGCTTGTCGCGCTCTGCCTCGTCCTTTCCACGGCGTATCTTGTAGATGCAACATATAACCCGTTCCTGTACTTCCGATTCTGAAGGAAGGAGGCTGAATCCATGTCAAAAACATCCAACCGCATTATTACCGCTCTCTTTTCCGTGTTCATCGGAGGATTTTTTCTGCTGAATCTTTTCCTGCCGGATAAAACCTTTTCGGAAAAGGAAAACCGGCAGCTGCAGACACTGCCGAAGTTCACCTTCTCTTCCCTCTTTTCCGGTGCCTTTGCCACGCGCTTTGAATCCTATTGCAGCGACCAGTTCGCCGGGCGGGACGTTTGGATCGAAGCAAAGGCAGGCGCGGAGCTCGCGCAGGGAAAGCAGCAAAATAACGGCGTGTTCCTCTGCGGCGAGCGTCTGATCGAGCTGTTCACCGCGCCGGAAGCAGACGCGCTCGCCCGCGCCGTTCAGTCGGCAGATTCTCTCTCCGATACCGGCGTTCCGGTGTCGCTTGCTCTGATCCCTACGGTGGCGCAACTATATGCGGATATGCTGCCGGACGGTGCGCCGAACGAAGATCAGCAAGCGGTGATCGACAGCGCCTATGCGCAGACCGCGCTGGAGACGGTGGATCTTTCCTCCGTTCTCACGGCGCACAGCAGCGAATACATTTTCTATCGAACCGACCACCACTGGACGTCTCTCGGCGCGTATTATGCCGCCAACGCCCTGCGTTCTTCGTGGGGGCTGCCGGAGATCAATAAAGCTGCTCTCACGCCGGAAACCATCTCCGATGACTTCTGCGGAACGCTCTATTCCTCCTCCGGCTTTTTCTGGGTCGTTCCGGACGAAATGGAAACGCTGATTTCAGCGCGGGAGGGATCGTCTGTTACCCGCTATGAAACGAACGGAACGGAACAGACACTTCCGCTTTATAATTACGACAAACTCACGATCAAGGACAAATATACGTTCTTCCTCGGCGGAAACATTCCCCGCGCCGTGGTTAATACCGGAACGGAAAATACCCCTTCCCTGCTCATTCTGCGCGATTCCTATGCCGATTCGCTCGTGCCGTTCCTGACGGACGCCTTTTCGGAGATCCATCTGATCGATCTCCGGTATTATACCGGCTCGGTCAAGGAGTATATTGCAGAAAATGCCATCGACCGGGTGCTTTTGCTCTACAGCACCGACAACTTTTTCTCCGATTCAAGCTTCAGAATTTTTTAACTTCACATTACAAAAAGTAACCCCCCAGTAAAACTGGGGGTTCTTCCTATGCGGGCAAAGCCCTCTGCTCTTCGCGTAACGCGTAAACGTGTAATACGGTCTGCCAGCTGCG
>CAVEPP010000239.1:0-3369 GCA_963617605.1 Alloprevotella sp.
ATCGTCCAGAGCGAGGACCTTTTCCGCGCCCGCCTTGGCAAGACGGCGCTTCGTGCGGAAGCGGGTATGGATGTCGCAGCAGAGGACATTCTTCACGCGCGTAAGAATGGCTTCCGCCTGATTTGCAAAGAGAATCTCCGCCTCGCAGCCGCACTCCTCGATGAGCTTTTTATAGTAGTCCACGTAGTCCACGCCTGTGAACGGATGGAGCGCGTAGCCGAACGCTTTGCGGTATTCTTCCTCGGTCAGCACATCGCTGTACGGATTGATGCCGGAATCTTCCAGCAGCTCCTCGTCAAAGAGATGGTTTCCGACCTCGTCGGAGGGATAGCTGAGCATGAGCGTGATCTTTTTCATGCCGGCGGCAATGCCGCGCAGCACAATGGCAAAACGGTTACGGGAGAGGATCGGGAAAATGACGCCGATATGGTCGCAGCCGAATTTTGCCTTCACGTCATCGGCGATGTTCTGCACCGTCGCATAGTTTCCGGCGGCACGAGCCACGACGGACTCCGTCACGGCGACGATGTCGCGGTCGTGGAAGGTGATATGCTCCGTCTCGGAGGCGGCCATGACGCTGTCGCGCACCAGCGTGACAAGATCGTCGCCTTCACGGACGATGGGGGTACGGATGCCGCGAACAACAACACCAACAGTTCTCATAATGAAATAACCTCCGAAGTATTGGATTTCCGCCGATATTATGCTATAATATATTTTATCTGTAAAGAAAAACTTTTTCGTTTTTGCATTTTTTTCGTTTCCATCCTTCAAAAAAAGCACTTTTTTCAGGAGTTACTATGAGAAATCTCAAAAAAGTTCTTATCATTTGCACGTTTTTCTTCGTTACGGCGCTTCTGGCGGGCTGCTCTTCGCCCCGGGAACCGGAGATCACCGCTGCCGAAGCACCTACGCCGACGCCCGCTCCGACGGCAACGCCCGCGCCGATTTCCTTCGAGGCCGCGGCGGAGGCAAACCGGGCGGAGCTCCGCACGTTTTCGGACTACGGCAGCGTTTTTTCTGCTTTGCAGGAAGAGACAAGCCCTTTGGAAACACCGGAAACGGCTTCCGCACTTCGCGCTGCGGCATCATTTAACGATCTTGAAGAGAGCGATATTCTCCGTGTCGACGGCGAATATATCTATGCGCTCTCGGATAAGAATCTTACGATTTTCCGTGTAAGCGGCGAGGCGGGAGAGCTCATTTCCACGACACTGGTCGGTACCGCCTGGAGCAGCTCCGGAAACGGATCCGGCAGCTTTACCGGCAGCGAGCGCACGCCGCTTGCGCTTTTCCTCCGCGGCTCGCGCCTTGCTGTCGTTCTGGACGTGTATGGCTATGAGAGCACCGGAAGCGAAATGCTTTATTCGGAATATGTCGGCGTCGATTTCTATGATGTTTCCGATCCCTATACGCCCGTGCTGCTTGCAAGCGCTGGTCAGGACGGCGTATTCTCCGGGGCGTGGATGAGCGGCGGCGTGCTCTGTGTCGCAACGGCATATTCCGTTTCGGATCCGGCTGACAGTGCGGATACGGAGAGCTTTATTCCGCGCGTACATACCGCCGCAGACGCCCGTCCGCTTGACGCCGGAAGTCTGTATGCGCTCCCGAACGGCGGCGAAGCCTGCGCTGTGCTTGCCGCTTATTCGCTGGATGATGCGGCGCAGAAAAACGCCGTCGCCGTCTATGGCGCGGAGGGAAAAAACCTGTATGCCGTGCCAGGCAGCCTTTTTTTGACAGATACGCGCTCCGTATCTGCGGAGTCCCGCCGCATGAGCGACGATATAGGAAACTTTACGGAGTACGCCGATCTCGTCTGTACCGATCTGTTCCGGTTCGATTATGATGCTTCCGGCGTCCGGCTGGGGGCGTCCGGTGTCGTAAACGGGATTCTTCCGGAAAAGAATGGCATCGCGCCGTTCGGCTCCGGGTATGTCTGCATTTCCGAGATATCCGGCTCTTATCTTAAAATGTACAATGGCCCGGACAGCACGGTTCCGGCATCGGAGCAGGCTGGCAGCGCGCTCTATACGCTCGACGCCTCTCTTGCCGTCACAGCAAAGTTCTCCGATCTTCCGGACGGCGGCAATATCGTCTGGGCGGGATTCATGCCGGAAAACGTGCGGCTCTCCGGAGAGAACAGCTCCTATACGGCGGATTTTTCCGTCCCCGGCACGATCGCTGCCGTTTCTGTCGGCGACGCGATCCTGGCGGATGCGCTGCTTCCGTGGAAAAACGGCGGCTATGCCGCCTTCCGGCATGAAAGCACCGGGCAAATGGTGCTCTCACTCTATGATTCCTCGCTGAAGAAAACGGCAGAGCGCACGTTCGGCAGCGACTACAGCAGCACGCTGGAAAGTCTGCAAAGCTATATCGTCCTGCCGGAGAAAAATCTCCTCGGCTTTGCCGCTGACGACAGCTATTGCCTCTATGCGGAAAACAATGGGGAAATCGAATACTGCCTAAGCGTCTTTCTGACTGACTGGGCCTGGAATGCCCGTGCTTTTGAACAGAACGGCTATCTCTGCATCGCCGACCGTCGGGAAGTGTCCGTCTTTCTGCCGAACACGCTGGAAAATGCCGCATCTTTTCTGTTCTGACCGACCCTCTTCGGCAATCTTTTTATAATACGCCCGTTAAAATGGCGCTGTGGACAACCACAGCGCCATATCTTTTTAGGGGGATGAGTATCATGCAATTGGAAAGTGCCTGTTCTGACGGCTGCCTTTGCATCCGATATACCGGCGATCTCGATCATCATGCAGCACGCGCGGCGTTCCGTGAAACGGAAGCGTTCATCGACCGTTTTCTGCCGCGGCGGTGCATTCTCGATTTTTCCGGCGTTTCGTTTATGGACAGCTCCGGCATCGCCGTCGTGCTCCGCGTAAAGAAACGAATGGATGAGACGGATGGAGACGTCTTTCTGCTCGACCCGGCGCCGCAGTGCGCAAGAGTCCTCCGCACATCCGGGATCGAACGGTTTGTAGCAATCAAGTTTACGGAGGGAAAGGCTGCACGATGAAATACGAAAACTACATAAAGCTGGAATTCCCCAGCAAAAGCTGCAATGAGGCGCTGGCTCGGTCAGTAGCGGGCGTGTTTGCCTCGCAGATGGATCCGACGATGGAAGAGCTCGGCGATATCAAAACAGCGGTCAGCGAGGCCGTGACGAACTGTATCGTCCACGCTTACCCGGACTGCATCGGCAAGATCCTCATGCGCTGCCGGATTCTCGAAGATAATCGGCTGGAGATCGTCATCCGCGACTGGGGCCGCGGTATTGAAGATATCGGAAAGGCGAGAAAGCCACTGTATACGACCGGCGGCGAGGAGCGCAGCGGCATGGGCTTTACGATCATGGAGAGCTTC
>CAVEPP010000240.1:0-3353 GCA_963617605.1 Alloprevotella sp.
ATGTCGGATGAATTTTTCATCTCCTCCGCCGCGACGAGCCGCGAGGAGCTGGGAAACGGCGTCTATCCCCCGGCGCGGCAAAAGCTCGCCGAGCACGGCATTTCCTGCGCCGGTCACGCCGCGCGGCAGATCGCACCAAAGGATTATGTCAACTTCGATCTTCTCATCGGCATGGACGAAGAGAACATCCGGAACATGCGGCGCGTGTTCTCCGGCGATCCGGAGGGAAAAGTCTCTCTCCTGCTCGACCACGCCGGGCGCGGCGGGAACGTCGCCGATCCGTGGTACACGGGCGATTTTGAGGCGACCTGGCGCGACGTGAGCGACGGCTGCCGCGCGCTGCTCCGCGAGTTGAGCTAAATATTATGTCTACTTGATTATGTTTATATAATTATGGTAACTGACCATGGGCCTTTCTGCGCAACAAGAGGCAAAAAGGTGCATTTTCGGTTCTTTCCATTCCCGGATAAAGCGCGTATACTGGTACTTGTGATAAAACACGGGAGGGGATCGCCATGCAATACGGGCATTTTGACAACAAGCAGCGCGAATACGTCATCGACCGGGTAGACTCGCCGGTATCCTGGACAAACTATATCGGGCAAAACGATCTTTACGGCGTTTTCAACCACACCGCCGGAGGGTATCTCGTGTACGGCTCTTCAGAGTATCACCGCGTGACCCGCTTCCGTCCCAACGGCGTGCCGATGGACGGACCGGGACACTATATCTATCTGCGCGACGACGACACCGGCGAATACTGGACCGTCTCCTGGCAGCCGGTCGGACGCGATAAGGCGGCCTACTCCTGCCGTCACGGTCTGGGCTACGTCCGGTATCTGAGCGATTATAACGGCATCCACGCGCAGCAGACTCTCTTCGTGGCGATGGACGATCCCGTAGAGCTGTGGGACGTGGCGCTGCGAAACGGCAGCGGACGTGAGCGGCATCTTTCGGTGTTTTCCTATGCCGAATTCAGCTTCCACCATGTGGCGATGGACAACCAGAATTTTCAGATGAGCCTGTACGCCGCCGGGAGCCGGTATGTGGACGGCGTTATCGAATACGAACTGCACTACGAAGAAAACGGCTATCAGTTCTTCACCGCGGACTTCACGCCGGACGGGTTTGACTGCCTGCGGGACAGCTTTCTCGGCCCCTACCGCACGGAGCGCGACCCGATCGCAGTCGAGCGCGGCGAATGCTCCGGCAGCTTTGAAAACGGCGGCAATCACTGCGCCGCTCTTCATAAGCGTCTGACGCTCGCGCCGGGCGAAGAGACGAAGCTCCTCTATCTTCTCGGCGAAGGCGGGTATGAAAACGTCAGAGCAATGCGCAGGAAATACACCCGAGAGCGCGCGGACGAGGATTTCCGCCGTCTCGCGGCGTTCTGGGACAAGAAGCTCTCGGCCTTGCAGGTGGAAACGCCGAACGAGGGTATGAACACCGAGCTCAATATATGGAATCTCTATCAGAGCGAGATCAACGTCATGTTCTCGCGCTTCACCTCGTTCATCGAGGTCGGCGGGCGCGTCGGTCTCGGCTACCGCGATACGGCGCAGGACGCCATGACGATCCCCCATTCCAATCCTGAAAAGTGCCGGGGACGCATCATGGAGCTGCTGCGCGCGCTCACATCGCAGGGGTACGGACTGCATCTCTTCGAGCCGCGCTGGTTTGAGCCCGAGCAGCCGAAGCCCTCCTTCCGCTCCCCCACCGTCATCCCGACGCCGGACAAAAGCCAGATCGTCCACGGGCTCAAGGACGCCTGTGCAGACGACGCGCTCTGGCTCGTCGGCGCGGTGGTGCAGTACATCCGCGAGACCGGCGATCTTGCCTTTGCCGATGAGACCGTCACCTATGCCGATGGCGGCGAGGGCACGGTGTACGAGCACCTTCGGCGCATTCTCGATTTCTCCGCGCAGCAGGTCGGGCAGAACGGCATCTGCAAGGGACTTCGCGCCGACTGGAACGACTGTCTGAATCTCGGCGGCGGCGAGAGCGCCATGGTGAGCTTTCTCCACCACTGGGCGCTCGGCCACTTTGCCGCGCTCGCCGGCCGGCTCGGCCGCGCAGAGGACGCCGCGCGCGCCCGCGCGATGGCGGCAAAGGTTCGTGAGACCTGCGAAGATGTCCTCTGGGACGGCAAATGGTACATCCGCGGCATCACCGCCGATAACCGGAAGATCGGCACGCAGTCAGACGCCGAGGGCCGGGTGCATATGGAGAGCAACACCTGGGCGGTGCTCTCCGGCGTTGCTGGGCAGGAGCGCGGCGAGCGCGCGATGGACAGCGTGGACGAATATCTCTACACGCCCTACGGTCTGCTGCTCAACGCGCCGAGCTTTACGAAGATCGACGACGGCATCGGATTTGTGACGCGCGTCTATCCGGGGCTCAAGGAAAACGGCGCGATCTTCAGCCACCCGAACCCGTGGGCCTGGTGCGCCGAGGCGATGCTCGGCCGCGGCAGCCGCGCCATGAAGTTTTATAACGCTCTCTGCCCCGCGCTGCAAAACGATAAAATCGAAGTGCGGCAGGCGGAACCCTATACGTACTGCCAGTTTGTCGTCGGGCGCGATCACACGGCGTTCGGCCGCGCGCGGCACCCGTTTATGACCGGCTCGTCCGGCTGGGCGTATTATGCCGCGACGCAGTATCTGCTCGGCGTACAGCCGGACTTTGACGCGCTGCGCATCGACCCGTGCATCCCGGCGGACTGGAAGGAATTCACGGTGCACCGCCGCTGGCGCGGCGCGATGTACCACATTCATGTGACGAATCCCCACGGCGTCGAAAAGGGCGTGGAGAGCATCACGATGAACGGCAAAACCGTGGACGCTCTGCCCCCGCTCCCCGCCGGGACGGAGTGCCGCGTGGAAGTTGTTATGAACCGAAAGGAGTAAGATACACATGGTTAAATTCGGTACCGGCGGGTGGCGCGCCATCATCGCCGACGGCTTCACAAAGGAGAACATCCGTCTGCTCACCGCAGGGCTGTGCGCGCTTATGGAAAAAGAGGGTCACGCCGGGGCGGAGGTATGCGTCGGATACGACCGCCGCTTTCTTTCCAAAGAATCGGCGCACTGGGCGTGCGAGGTGCTCGCGGGCTACGGCTTCCGCCCGTACGTCATCAACCGTTCGAGCCCGACCCCGCTCATCATGTTCACCGTCAAGCGGCGGAACATGCCCTACGGCATGGCCGTGACGGCGAGCCACAACCCCGCCATTTATAACGGCATCAAGGTATTCACCGAGGGCGGACGCGACGCCGACGCAGAGGTAACGCGCCGCATCGAGGCCGAGATCGAAAAGCTGACCCCCGCCGACGTGAAGAGCGTGGATTACGACAC
>CAVEPP010000241.1:0-739 GCA_963617605.1 Alloprevotella sp.
CCCCCCTTATTATACCAAATTGCTCGCCTAAAGGCGAGCTTCTTTGACAAGCTGAAAAAGAGAGAAGAGCCGCAGCTCTTCTCTCTTTTTGCCTTTCTTGTCGGTCGGCGATATCGTCACAGCATGGTCTCGTCGTACACCGCTCTCGCGCCGCCGATGAATTTGGGGCGTGTGCGCGCCGCAACGACCATCGCCGCGCCGATCGTGTGGTTTTCGAGCCGCACCGGTACGGCGACCTTTTTGAGGTGCATCCCGATGAGCGTGAGACCAATATCGAGCCCGGCGTCGGCTTTGATCTCCTCGAGCGCGACGGGATCTTTGAGCGAAGCATACACCTGTGTGGCGAGTGAGCCGCCCGCCTTCGGCTGCGGGACAACGTTGACGATCTCCGCGCCCGGCACGGCCGCGCGCTCGGTGATGATCGCGCGGTTCAAGTGCTCGCAGCACTGCACCGCGAGGAAAATACCGCGGCTTCCCGTCACGTCGAGCAGCGCGCGGGCGATCTCCCCTGCCGTCTCTACGCTGGAATTCGTGCCGATCCTGGAGCCGACGACCTCGCTCGTAGAGCAGCCGACCACAAGGATGCTTCCCGGTTTCAGATGCGCCTTTTCGCATATCTCGGCGGCAGCCGCTGCCGTCTGTTCGTATATTGTCATGTTTTCTCTCCTTTACGCCTTTTTAATGACACGGCTCTTTTCCAGCGCCTTCACGAGCAGCACGCCGAGGATCAGTCCCGCCG
>CAVEPP010000241.1:749-3344 GCA_963617605.1 Alloprevotella sp.
GCACTGCACCGCGAGGAAAATGCCGCGGCTCCTCGTCACATCAAGCAGCGCGCGGGCGATCTCCCCCGCCGTCTCCATGCTGGAGTTTGTGCCGATCTTCGAGCCTACGACCTCGCTCGTGGAGCAGCCGACAACAAGAATGCTGCCGCGCTTCAGCCCGGCCTTCTCGCAAATCTCGGCGGCAGCCGCCGCTGTCTGTTCATATACCGTCATGACTTTTTCTCCCTTCACGCCTTTTTCATGATCCGGCTCTTTTCCAGTGCCTTCACGAGCAGCACGCCGAGAATGAGTCCCGCCGCGCCCTGCACGCCGTTTGCCGGAACGTTCACCGCCGACGGCACAAAACCGTACAGGCAGCCTTCAAAGAGATAATAGCCGAGGACCATCCACAGCTCTGCCGCCGCACCGCTCAAAATACGCGCCGCCAGACTGCCGGTTCTGGCACTGAGTGCCCTGAAGCCGTAAAAGGCGATGAGCGCCATGAGTCCCTTGATGACGAACGTCGCGGGCGCATAGGCGGCATACCCCGAAAAGAGGTCCGCCAGCCCTGAACCGAGCCCCGCAGCAAGAAAGCCGTAGCCGGGCGCGAGCAGCCATCCGGCGGCGAGCACCACGCAGTCACCGAGGTTCAGATACCCGTCCATCGGCGAAGGGATCTTGATGACCATCGTCGCCACACACGCGAGCGCGGCAAAAAGCGCCGCCGTTACGATCTGTTTTGTTTTGCCGTTCAAAGGAATCGACCTCCCGGAATGACTTATAACAGAGCATAGTGTATAAGCAAATCTGGTTACATGCAATTACCAAATAACGATATTTTTATATAATCAGATCGGGAGATCATTTTTTCGTTTCAGCGGATGAGCGCAGCGGCAAAGTCGTTCACATTCGTCCCCGTGGGGCCGGTGATGATAAGATCGCCGGTAATCTGCAGCGCGTGGTAGGCGTCGTTATTTTGGAGAACATCCGCAATGGTCTTCCCCGCCGCGGCAAGGCGGTCAACCGTGCCGCCGTCCACGAGACCGCCCGCGGCGTCCGTCGGGCCATCCGTACCGTCCGACCCTACGGAGAATACAACGGCGTTGTCCATTCCGGCGATCTCCGCCGCGGCAGCGAGCGCGAGCTCCTGATTGCGCCCGCCCTTGCCGTTTCCGGTGAGCCGGACGACCGTTTCGCCGCCGAGGATAAAAGCCCGCGGTGTATCGGTGGACGCATTTTCCCGCACGAGCGCGCCGAGACGCACGCCTACTTCCCGGGCGATGCCCTGCTCGCAGTCGGTGAGTATTTCCGGTGCATAGCCGAGATCGCGGCAGGCTTTCGCCGCGGCCGCGCACAGCTCACGTACACTGCCGGTAACACGCACCGTTACGTTATCCGCCGCTTTCGGCGTCTCCTGCGCAAGGAGCCATCGCGCGGTATCGCTCAATTGGAGGGCGTACTTTTCCGCAACGGCGAGCGCCTCCGCGCAGGTGGACGAGTCCGGCGACACCGGGCCCGAGGCGATCATATCCACCGCGTCGCCGACGATGTCGCTCAAGATCACGGCGAACACGTGCGCCGGGGCGCAGTGCTGCGCGAACCGCCCGCCCTTCACCGCCGAGAGGCGCTTGCGGACCGTGTTGATCTCCACAATGTCCGCGCCGCAGGCTAAAAGCTGCGCCGTGATGTCCTGCAGCTCCGCGCCCGGAACGAGCGGGCTTTCAAAAAGTGCGCTGCCTCCGCCGGAGAGAAGGAACAAGACCGTATCGTCCGGCGCAAGATTTTCGGTGAGCGCGAGCGCCTCGCGCGCGGCGGAAAACGAATTTTCGTCCGGCACGGGATGGCCCGCCTCCCGGCAGACAACGCCGGGAATGGGGCCCTGTACATGGCCGTATTTCGTGATGACGATGCCGGTATCGATCCGCTCGCCGAGCGCCGATGCTGCCGCCGACGCCATGCGCCACGCCGCCTTTCCCGCGGCGACAAGGATCACGCGCCCCGGAAAGCTCCGCCCGGCGAGCGCGCGGCGGACGGCCTCGTCCGGCAGCACGGCTTCGATGGCGCGGGTATAGATATATTTTGCGTCCTCGCGCAGCGTGCTCATTTGTTGACCACGTTCTCCGGCGCACCGTTGAGGAACGCCTGTATGTTGCTGACGGTGCAGTCCATAATGCGCTGGCGGCTGCCCTGCGAGCCCCAGGACATGTGCGGCGTGATGATGCAGTTCTTCGCCTTGAGCAGCGGGTTGTCGCCGCGGATCGGCTCGGTGGACACAACGTCCAGACCGGCGAAGGCGACCTTGCCGGAGTTGAGCGCATCGGCAAGATCCTGCTCCACGACCATCTGGCCGCGGCTGTTGTTGATGATGATGACGCCGTCCTTCATCTTGGCGATGTTTTCCTTGTTGATGATGCCGGTGTTGAAGTCCATGAGCGGCATCTGAAGGCCGAGAACGTCAGAGCGGGCAAACAGCTCGTCGAGCTCCACAAACTCCACGCCGAGATCCTTCGCCGCCTGCGAGGGGTACTTATCAAAGGCGATCACGTGCATGCCGAGCCCCTTCGCCGCTTCCGCGGTGTGGTAGCCGATGCGGCCGCAGCCGAGAAGGCCGTAGGT
>CAVEPP010000242.1:0-3338 GCA_963617605.1 Alloprevotella sp.
CCGTGATATTGTTCCTCATCATCAGCCTACTCACGGCACTGACGTTCCGGCTGCAAAGAAAGGGGGAGGAAGAATGAAAGCAAAAAAGAAGGGTGCCGGCATTACGATCCTTGCCGCGGTTGTCGCGCTCGCGTTCTTCTTTCCCGTTCTGATCGCGGTAGTAAATTCTTTCAAGACACAGGGGGAGATACTCAATTCCGCGCTCGCTCTTCCGGTATCGCCGACGTGGGAGAACTATGCCGCTGTCATAAAAACGGCGAACTTCCCGCGCGCGTTTCTCAACTCCTGTCTCGTAACGGCCGGAGGGATCGCGCTCAATCTCTCGGTGAGCGCACTGGCGGGGTATGCGCTCTCGCGCTGGAAGAGCAAGTGGGCGGATGTCATCACGCTGGTGTTTCTCTCCTCCATGTTCGTTCCGTTCCACACGATCATGATCGCTCTGCTCACCACGGCGCGCGATATGAAGCTTACGGGGAGCATCGGCGGGCTGATCCTCATCTACTGCGGCCTGCAATGCCCGATCCCGATCTTTCTCATCAAGGGCTTCGTCCGCTCCGTTCCGCGGGAGCTGGAGGAGGCGGCGATGATCGACGGCTGCAGTACGGTGCGGATGTTTTTCTCCGTCGTGCTGCCGATGCTCAAACCGATCCTTGCAACAGTCGCCGTTTTGAACGTGCTCTGGATCTGGAACGACTATCTCCTTCCGTATCTGATCCTCGGAAAGCCCATCACGATCCCGCTCAGCCAGATGTATTTCTATGGCCAGTACAACCAGCAATGGCACCTCATCATGGCGGGCTTCGTGGTGTCCACGGTCCCCGTGGTGATCTTTTTCCTGTTCATGCAGAAATACATCATCAACGGGATCGCCGCCGGGGCGGTAAAGGGGTGAGCGATGTATTCCAGAGAAAATATCGAAGCAGCCGACACGGTGTACATGGTGATGACGGATCGCTTTTTCGACGGCGATCCCTCCAACAACGGCACACCCGGCGCGGAGTATCAGCCGGGAAATCTGCACTTTTATCAGGGTGGAGACTGGGCGGGACTGCGGCGGAAGCTGCCGTATATCAAGGAACTCGGGTTTTCCGCCGTGTGGATGTCCCCGCCGCAGGACAACGAGCTATACAGCCGCACCGGGGACGAGGCAGGCTATCACGGCTACTATACGCGAGATTTCAACAGCCCCAACCCGCACTTCGGAACCGCGGAGGAGCTCCGGGCGCTGCTTCACGAGGCGGATCGGCTGGGCATTAAAATGATCCTGGATGTCCAGCTCAACCACACGGCGGACTATCTTGCATATCCCTCCCAGCAGTACGATCCGCCGGAATACCGTCCGGCGCCGCCGTTTGATAACCCCTCGTGGTATCACAACACGCCGAACATACTGAATTTCGATGACCCGCAGGAGGCGCAAAATTACAGTCTCGGCGGGCTGGACGATCTCGCACAGGAGAATCCTGCCTGCTGGCAGGCGCTCATGGACGCCTACTGGAAGCCGGAGACCGGCACGGGGTGGTTTTCCTACGGTTTTTCGGGCTCGCGGCTGGACGCCGTTGTAGAGATCCCGCCGGAGTATCTGGAACGCTTTGAAAAGCACACGGGTAAGCACTGCTTCGGAGAGGCGTTCACCGGCTCGGCGGAGGAAAATGCCGCGTTCCAGCAATACATCTGGGGCATGCTGGATTACCCGCTCTATTTCCAGCTGCACAACGCCCTCTGCCGCGGCGAGGACTGGGGCGGCGTGAGCCGTCTGCTCCGAAAAGACAGCCTGTACCGCGATGCGCGCTGTCTCTTCACGTTTCTCGATAACCACGACCGGGCGCGGTTTCTCACAAACTGCGCCGATAACGTTTCGCTGCTCCATCTGGCACTGGCACTGCTCTATGCGCTGCGCGGCATCCCGGTGGTCTATTACGGAACGGAGCAGCGCATGGCGGGCGATTTCCGCTTCACTGAGCAAATGCTCAACGACACGAACCGCGAAATGATGCCTGCCTTTTCTCCGGAAAACCGGACGGCCGCTCTCCTCCGGCGGCTGAACGGTATCCGGAGAGATCTCGCTGCGATCCTTGCCCAGGGGACGCAGCGTGAGGTTTATTTCCGACCGGGCGACAGCGTGTACGCCTTCCGGCGGGACGCTGTCGACGGGCGGCATATCCTCTGCGTATTCAATAAGTCCGCCGCCGCGCAGACGCGGACGATCTCAACCGACGGGCCGGGACGGATAGAGTATGTCGATCTTCTGGATACACGGCAGCATTACGTATCCGACGGCGGGGAGCTGACGCTGCTCCTGCCGGCCTATGCCGCGATCCTCCTTTCCCCGGAGGCGGCGGGGGAGTATATCCCCGCGCTGCCGGAAAAGACGAGGGTTGTCATTCATTTTGACACGGGCTTCGGGAACCGACTCACCATCCGCGGCGACACGGCCCCACTGTACTGGGACTTTGGCCAGCGCTGCGAAAACAAAAACGCAGACACCTGGGTGTTTGAAACGGAGCGTCCGAAGGACGGAGAGCTCCGGTTCAAGGTTTTGCTGAATGACGCCGTATGGGAGCAGGGCGAGAATCACCGCGCCGCCGTCGGGCGGGAGACGCACATTTACCCGTCGTTCTGGTAAAAAGCTGTTCTAAAAAAATGAGCCGCCGGTCGGAAAGACCGGCGGCTCTGCCGAATGTTATTTTTATTTGTGCGCGAGAAGCTCCTTGCCGGGGATGCCGGGCTTTGTGAGATTCATGGGATCGAGGATCGTGTCGATCTCCTCTTCGGTGAGGAGCTTTTCCTGCAATATGAGCTTCCGGACGCTCTGCCCGGTGACGATGGCGCGCTTGGCGATGTCCGCGGCGTGCTGGTAGCCGATGTGCGGCGTGAGCGCTGTGATGACGCCGACGCTGCTTTCGACAAGCTCCCGGCAGCGCTCCTCGTTCGCGGTGATGCCGGTAACGCAGTTGTCCACGAACGTATGGACAGCGTAGGTCAGCGTGCCGATCGACTGGAACAGGCAGTAGAAAATGATCGGCTCAAAGGCGTTGAGCTCAAGCTGCCCGCCCTCGGCGGCCATGGTGACGGTCATGTCGTTGCCGATGATGAGGAACGCCACCTGATTGATGACCTCCGGGATGACCGGGTTCACCTTGCCCGGCATGATGGACGAGCCGTTCTGCCGCGCCGGGAGATTGATCTCGCCGAAGCCGGTGCGCGGCCCGGACGACATGAGACGAAGGTCGTTGGCAATTTTCGAGAGCGTCGCCGCGCACGTCTTGACCGCGCCGGATACCGCCACGAAGGGGTCCGGGTTCTGCGTGGAGTCGATGAGATCGCCCGCCTGCGTG
>CAVEPP010000243.1:0-3331 GCA_963617605.1 Alloprevotella sp.
GTATTCCGTCGTAAAGTTCGGGTGGTAGAGCAGCGAGCGCAGATATTCGTCGCCAAGGCAGCCGCCCACCACGATCAAGGCCGTCTTTTTGAGACCGTTTTCCGTCGCGGTCTGATGCAGCGTGCCTACCGTGCAGCGGAAGATCTTTTCCTCCGGCCATGTCGCCTTGTAGACAATGGCCGCGGGCGTCTTCTCTTCATAGCCGCCCGCAAGGAGCTCGCCTTGCAGCTTTTCCGTGAGCGAGGTGCTCAAAAACAGCACCATCGTCGCCTGATGTGCGGCCAGGGAGCGGATGGATTCGCGCTCAGGCACCGGTGTGCGGCCCGCCGCGCGCGTGATGATGACCGTCTGGCTCACGTTCGGCAGCGTGTACTCCGCCCGCAGCGCCGCCGCCGCGCCGCAGAACGAGCTGACGCCGGGGCAGACGTCAAAGTCCATGCCGCGCTTAGTGAGCGCGTCGAACTGCTCGCGCACCGCGCCGTAGATGCTCGGGTCGCCTGTGTGCAGGCGCACGGTGGTCTTTCCCTCGCGCTCCGCCCGCTCGATGAGGGCGATGACCTCCTCAAGCGTCAGCTTCGCGCTGTCGTAGAGCTCGCAGTCCGGTTTCGTGAGCTTTAAGAGCTCAGGATTCACGAGCGAACCCGCGTAGATGACCACGTCCGCCTCGCCGAGGAGCCGCGCCCCGCGCAGCGTGATGAGGTCCGGCGCGCCGCTGCCGGCGCCCACAAAATGTACCACGTTCAGCCCTCCCTGATCGTTTTGAGTAAGTCCTCTGCGTGTTCCGTCTCGCAGAGGAAGCCATATTCTTTGGAAAATAAGATCGCGCCGCTCTGGAGCTCGCCGCTCTTGTAGCCGAGCATCGTGCCGATGCGCCGCCCCAAACGCGCAAGAAAGGCGTCCTTCAGCCCCGCTTCGTCCAGAATGCGCAGCGCATCGTCGCAGGTAGCGCAGTGCAGAATTTCCTCCGCGCGCTCTGCGCGCAGGCCCAGTGCTGCGCTGTGCGAGGCGATGATCTCCATGCGGCAGTCGCCGAATTTCGAATGCGTGTTCCACATGCCGCCCGCGAGCTTGACAAGCTTGCCGATGTGCCCGATGAGCAGCGCGCCGCGAAAGCCGAGTTCCTTGCAGAATTCCAAACTGTCGCCGATGAAGTTCGACGTCAGCACCGCCGTCTTCGGGTCAAGACCGATAAAGTCGCGAATGTAGTCCGCACCGTAGTTGCCGGGCGCAAGAAGAATGTAGTCCGCGCCGCTCTCGCGCCGCTGCCGCAGCTCCACGCGAATGGTGTCGAGCAGCGCCTGCTCGCTCATCGGCTCGACGATGCCGGTCGTCCCCAGAATGGAGATGCCGCCCTCGATGCCAAGGCGCGGGTTGAAGGTCTTCTTCGCGAGCGCTTCGCCCTCCGGCGCGGAGATCGTCACGTCGATGCCGCCGTCGTAGCCGACAAGGGTACAGACCTCGCGCACGTTTTCTTCGATCATTTTTCGTGGCACAGAGTTGATGGCCGCCGCGCCCACGGGCTGGTCGAGCCCCGGCTTTGTCACGCGGCCGACGCCCTCGCCGCCGTTGATGCTCACACCGGCCTTTCCGGATTTTTTCACCGCGGCAAAAATGAGCGTGCCGCGCGTCACGTCCGGATCGTCGCCGCTGTCCTTTTGGATGGCGCAGCTCACCCCGTCCGCGGACATCTGAATGTCCAGCACGTCGAGATTCAGTTCAATGGCCTTGGGCGTTTGCAGGCGGATGGTCTCTTTCCTCTTGCCCGTCAGCAGCATCCACGCCGCGGCCTTAGCCGCCGCGGCGGCGCACGAGCCGGTCGTGTAGCCGAGGCGCAGGCGCTTGCCGTCCTTTACGAGATATTCTTCCATCTTTTTACCGCCTGATCTGATAGAGCAGGGCGTTGCAGATGGCCGCGGCCACGTTGCTGCCGCCCTTGCGCCCGCGCGCGACAATGTACGGCACGCGCGCCTTTTCGATGATGAGTTCTTTGCTCATCTCCACATTCACAAAGCCCACCGGCACGCCGATGATGAGCGCGGGGGCCACCTTTCCCTCTTCCATCAGCTGTTCCAACGATAGGAGCGCCGTCGGCGCGTTGCCGATGGCGAAGATGCAGGGCTTTTCGAGCGCCGCCGCCTTTTCCATCGAGACGAACGCCCGCGTCACGCCGCGCACCTTCGCTTCCTGCGCGACGTCAGGGTCGGACATGAAGCAGTGCACCTCGCCGCCGAGGCTCGCGAGGATCGTCTTGTTGATACCCGCCTTTGCCATCTGCGTATCGGTGACGATGTCGCAGCCACCCTTCAGCGCGGCGATGCCCTTTTGCACCGCGTGCTCGGAAAACGTCAGATTGTCGGCATAGTCAAAGTCCGCCGTCGTGTGGATGACGCGCTTGATGACAAGCTCGTTTTCGGGGTCGAGCACGCGGTCTCCCAGCAGCTCCGTGATGATCTCGAAGCTGCGCTGTTCAATTTCCATCGGCTTCATCGGCTCACTCATGGCGGCGTTTCTCCTTTCGGCAGGCTTCAATAAAGCGCACGGCGGCGCTCAGGTTTGCGTAAAAGTGGAAGTGCGGATAGCCCGCGCAGAGCGTTTTGCCCGCATACGCGCAGCGCCAGCTCCTGCCGCTTGGCTTTTCCGCGAGAAAGTCGCTTCCCGGATTTTCCGCATCCCAGCGGTGGAACTCGTGTGTGGGGATCTGCTCGCCCGCGGCGAACAGCATCGAATCCCGCTGCGCCGTCAGCGTCAGGTAGCCAAAGCGCGTCAGCTTTCCCGCGTCGAAGCAGCTGCCCGATAAAACACCCGCCATCTCGTGACCCGCGATGGACTGCGTCAGGTACATGAAGCCGCCGCACTCGGCGATGCAGGGCAGTCCCCCTTCCACCGCCGCACGGACGGAAGCGCGCATCGCGGCATTTGCCTCCAACTGCTCTGCGTAGAGCTCGGGATAGCCGCCGCCGAGGTACAGGCCGTGCAGGTCTTCCGG
Source organism: Alloprevotella sp. (assembly GCA_963617605.1). Classification (GTDB taxonomy): domain Bacteria; phylum Bacillota; class Clostridia; order Oscillospirales; family Oscillospiraceae; genus Apopatocola. The sequence goes on from CAVEPP010000243.1 coordinate 2,987, forward strand.
TAGATGTTCGTCCGACAGCGGGCTGAATGGTACGAGCTCCGTGCCAAGGCGGCGCAGAAGCTCCAAGCTGTCTTCATAATAAAAGCAAAACGCCCTGTCGCGCGCGACGCCGATACGCACGCGCTCGCCCGCCTCCGGAATCTTGGACGGCGTGAATGCGAGCGGCGGCGCGCTCTTTGCGATTTGCAGCAGCGCGTCTAAATCGATCGTCTCCCGCGCCTTGACGGCGAGGCACTGCATCTTCTCTTTCAGATCATCCACCTCTGCCGCGGTAATGAGGCCGAGGTGACGGCTCTCGAGCGAGCAGTCGGGCATTGACGGCAGAAAGCCGCAGGCGCGCACGCC
>CAVEPP010000244.1:0-3322 GCA_963617605.1 Alloprevotella sp.
GGATGCGCACCGGCGCGTGCGGCAGCTCGGGACGGTCGTCCCAGATGATGCCGACAAGATCCTCGCCGACGGCGAGCCTGGCGTTCTTTTCCTTGGCAAGCGCAAGGAACGCCGCGCCGAGGCGCGCGTTGATGACGCGGCCGTCAAAGCCGAGCGTGCCGCCCTCGGGCAGCGCCGAGCGCAGGTATTCCATGATCGTGGGCACGCCCTCTTCACCCATGCGGTAGAGCGTCACACCGGTATTCTCAAGCTGGCGCTTCGCCTGCAGAAAATAGCGCGCATCCGTCCAGAGACCGGCCTCAGCCGTCGTAATAATGGCCGTACCGGCGCTGCCGGTAAAGCTGGTGATGTAGGAGCGCGCCTTGAAGTGCGCGCCGACATATTCCGATTCGTGGAAGTCCGCCGTGGGAACGACGTACACGTCGATATGGCGCTGTTCCATTTCCCGGCGCAGCCGGGAGAGTCTTTCAGGGATCATGGTTGTTCCTCCTTTATGTTTTCAGACCCGCCGTTCGGCGGTGACGAAGATACGGTCTTTGCGTGAGCGGCCGCCGGTATCGGTGACCGTTCCCTTACCCTTGCCGCGCACGGAAAGCACATCGCCGTCGCGGATGACGGCATCCGGCCGGAGACAGGGCGTATAGTTGAGCGACACGCTGCCGAGACGGATGAGCTCCACGGCGGTCGTGCGGGAGACGTGGAAAAGTCCCGCAGTCACGGCGTCGAGCCGGAGGCTCTGCACTGTGAAGCTCACGGTCTCGGTCTTCACCTCTTCCTCCGGCACGTCCGCAAGGGCGATCTCCTCGCCGCGGACGGTGTACCGTCCGGCGCGGTCGAGCTCCGCAAGCGTTTTTGCAACGCTCGGCAGGCAGAATACCCACGCCTCCGCGCCCCGGATGCGGATATCCCCCACCCACTCGCGGCGCACGCCGAGCGCGAGCAGCGCGCCGAGATAATCCCGGTGGCCCGGCTCGCCGAAGAAGCTGCGGAAATGCACCGCGCTGATATACTCCGACGGATCAAATTCCTCCGCCGTGAGATAAAACGGGAGGAAGAAGGCGCATGTGCGCTCACACTCCGTCCCGCCGCCGGAATAGGCGACGGCGGCAGAGCGCAGCGTGGGGGCGTTCTGCAGTTCCATGCGCTCCGCCGGGGTGAGAAAGGCTGTTGCCGTCACCGTTGAGGTGCGCTCGCAGCGCGCGGCAAGATCCTCCGCGCGCCGGACAAGATCGTTCGTTTCCATAGCTGCGATTATATCACGCTAACTTCGCCTTGACAATGCAAAACCAATATAAAAAGGGCTCCCCTGTTAGGAGAGCCAAGTAAGTATTCCGCGAACCCACCTGCCTCCCTTGTGTAAAGGGAGGTGGATTTTGCCGCAGGCAAAAGACGGAGGGATTGTCGTTTTCCGAAGTCCACAATCCCTCAGTCAGCTTCGCTGACAGCTCCCTTTGCACAAGGGAGCCTTAAGCGGATCAACCATAGTCTTGCGTAGCAACAAACGCCTCATGTTCGGCGAGCGTGGCGAAGAAGCGCATGCTCTTCGTTTCCATATCCAGCGCAAAGTAGTAATACCCGGTCTGCTCGGGGTTGAGCGCGGCCTCGATGGACTTCATGCCGGGGTTGCAGATCGGTCCGGGCGGCAGGCCCTGATAGAGATAGGTGTTGTACGGGCTGTCGGTGGCCTGGATGAGTTCGGTGGACATTGTCGTCTCGCCGGTCTCACGGATGGCGTATACGACTGTGGAGTCGAGCTGCAGCGGCATGCCGGCGTTCAGGCGGTTGTAGATGACCGAGGCGATCGTCGCGCGCTCGGCGTCGTTCGCGGCCTCGCGCTCGATGAGCGAGGCGACCGTGATCACCTGCTTGAATGTCAGATTCAGGGCCTGCGCCTTCTGCCACATCTCGTCCGTGATGCGGTAATGGAGGTTTGATAGGAATTTGTTGATCGCACTCGATGCCTGCATTCCCTGATAGAAGTAATACGTATCCGGGAAGAGGAAGCCCTCAAGCCGGTAGGGATCGCCCGTCTCCACGCCCTCGAGGAAGGCATACGAGAACTCGGCGTTCGCCGCGGCCGCGTAGAGATCCTCCTTGCTGCACACGCCGTTTTCCTCGAGCTTGGCGAACACCTGGTCAAGGTTGTAGCCCTCGGGGAACATGACGAGCGTCTGGAGCTGCGAGTCTGCGCCGGTCTGCATTTTTTTCACGAGCGCGCGGTAATCCAGATTCGTTGTGAGCGCATACGTTCCGGGGCTGAGCTGCGTCTCCGCGTTTGAGAAGCGCGAGTAGAGCTGGAAGAGCCACTTGTAGTTGATGAGACCGTAGTCCTTCAAAATACCGGAGACGGTATTCATGTCCGCCACACGGACGGTTTTTGTGCCGGTGACATTGCCGTCGTCGTCCGTTATATCCACGGTCTTCTGCGTAAAGGCGCTCTCCGGCAGCGTGATCTCCACGCTCTCCGCGCTCTTGTTGAGCGCGAGCACGTCCGAGGCCGCCATCCAGCCGAACACCGCGAGAAGAACGCTTGCGCAGAGGATGAATGCCGCGTACATGATGCCGCCCATGCACCCGATGCGCCCGTCGCGCCGGGAGCGGATGGGCATATACGCCCGCTCCGCCTCGCGCGGATCCAGCTCGGCTTCGACCGGCTGCGGCGCGGCTTTCTTCTTTTTCGGTTCCGGCTCCGGCTTCTTTTCGGGCCGGGCCGTCCGGACGGAGCGTGCCGGCTTTTTCTTCGCCGGTTTTGCGCTCTTCGCCGCCGGGGACTTCGGCGTCTCCGGCGCTTTCGGCGCAGCCGGAACACCGGCAGCCTTTACCGGCTCCTCCGCCGGAGGCGGCACAGGCGCGGCATGACGCCCGATGTGGTTTTCCTCTTCGGGCCGGATTTTTTCTTCGTCAGACATAAATGCTCTCCTTGGAGTTGTAACCGCCCGCGGCGCTCGGGCATAGAATACCGCAGACGGGGCGAGAAGCCCCGGCGGAACTGCGAAACGATGTTACCGACCGGCCGGAGCGCCGTGCGCGGCCGGGGCGCAAATATGGCACGGGGAAAGGGTATTCTCCATGTTCTGTGGAAATAATAACGGCTGCCTCTGGATCATCATCATTCTCATCCTGCTCTGCGGCTGTGGGTGCGGCGGCTGCGGCTGCAACAACGGCTGCGGCTGCGGCTGCAACAACGGCTGCGGCTGCGGCTGCTAACTTATTTTGCGAGACCCCTTCGGGGGTCTCTTTTTTATTTCCGTTCGTGCAGGGCAAGAAGCAGAATCTTCGGCAGGCGGATCATGCGCTTGAGGCGCTTCGGCTCGCGCAGCAG
>CAVEPP010000245.1:0-3305 GCA_963617605.1 Alloprevotella sp.
GAAGGCAACGTCGTTCTCTCCGCGGCGCAGCAGCTCGCCGAGGTCGCCATTGAGACGGCCCGCACCGCCAAGATCTTCGGCATCGACCCGAAGGTCGCCATGCTCTCCTTCTCCACCAACGGCTCCGGCAAGGGCGCTACCGTTCCTCTGAGCCACGAGGCCACGAAGATCGCCAAGGAAATGGCCCCCGAGCTCGCCATCGACGGCGAGATGCAGTTCGACGCCGCCGTCGCGCCGGTCGTCGGCCAGCTCAAGTTCCCCGGCTCCCCGGTCGCGGGCTACGCCAACACCTTCATCTTCCCCTGCATCGAGGCCGGCAACATCGGCTACAAGATCGCACAGCGTCTCGGCGGCTACGCCGCCTACGGCCCGATCCTGCAGGGTCTGAACGCCCCGATCAACGACCTCTCCCGCGGCTGCAACGCCGACGAGGTCTACAAGATGGCCATCATCACCGCCGCTCTCGCTTGAGTACATAGTTTCAACCAATATCCCCGTCCGCCGGGACGGGGATATTTTTTACCGAAAGGAGAGATCCCATGAGCCGATTTGCCGTTTTGCTGTATCCGAGCGCGTCTTTGCAGGAGATCACCTGCCTCACGGCGGCTCTCAGCGTGTGGTACGGGGAGAGCATCGATTATATTGCAGGCGAAAACAGGGAATATCGAAGCGAGGAAGGGCTGCGTCTGCTGCCGGCGAAAACGGCGGCGGAGGCCGATCCCGCAGATTATGACTGCGTGATCCTGCCCGGCACGATCGATCCGCTCCCGGCGCTGTACGACGAGGCGCTGATCGCCTTTCTGCGCCGGGGTATCGGCACGAACACCGTGTTTGCCGCGATCTCTTCGGCACCGCTGCTGCTTTGCAGGGCGGGTCTGCTGAAAGGGAAAAAGTTTACGGCGGGTTTTTTCATGCAGATGGCCGATATTTTCCCGTTTGTGGAAAAGGAAAATTTTGTTCATCAAGGCGTGGTCACGGACGGAAACGTCATCACCGGTATCGGTATGTTTTACCGGGCATTTGCTGAGACGTCCTGCGCCGCTTCGGTTTTAAAACCGGGAAAAACTTTATGCGCGCGGAACCGGAGGATTTTACGGAGGACGACCTCACGTTTTACTGGACGGAGGACGAGTACCGCGAGTTTCTGGAAGAGTGGAAAGAGTACGAGAAATAAGAGCGCCATTCATACAAGATAAGGGCAGCCGCGGCAGAGTGATCTGCCGCGGCTGTTTTGCGTCTAAAAATATTTTCAAAACCATATTGACAAAATCAAACTACTGAATATAACACAGTAGTGTCAAGACCGAAACGAAAGGAGACTTCCATGAACACGCAGTATAAGAAAGGCGTGCTGGAGCTTTGCGTCCTGTCGCTGCTGAAAAAGCGCGACTGCTACGGCTACGAGATCTCGGAATACCTTGCCGGACACATCGACATTGCCGACGGCACGGTGTACCCCATTCTCCGCAAGCTCAAGGCGGACGGAATGCTCACGACATACCTGCAGGAAGAAAGCGGCGGACCGCCGCGAAAGTATTACACGCTCACGAAACTCGGGCGCGAGACCTATGAAGCCGACCGCGCGGAATATCTCACCTTTGCCGCCGCGATCCGAAATCTTTTGGAGGAGGATGAACAGAAATGACGAAGAACGAATTTATGGAAAAGCTCGCAAAGGAGCTCAAGGCGCGCGGCGTGGCCGACGCTGCCGACATTGAAGAAGAATACGAGCAGCATTTTGCTTTCAAACTCGCCGACGGCTACTCCGAGGAGGAGATCGCCGCGAAGCTCGGCGACCCGGCGAAGCTCGCCGCGCAGTTCGGAGCGGAGAGCGCCCCGACGGGCAAGGGCGGCAAGAAGGCCGCCGTTGTGACAGGGTTCGTGTTCTTGGACATCGTAACGGTTCTGGGGTTCATCGCGCTCGCGGCGTTCGCGCTCGTGCTTGCGGCCGCGGCCATCGGCTTTGCCGCCGTCGGCGTGAGCCTCATTACGAAGGCGTCGCTTTACGGTGTGATCCCCGCGATGCCGTACAGCTCTGCGGTCATTCTCGGCATTGCGTCTCTCGCGCTTGCGGTGCTCACCGGCATCGGCTGCGCGTGGTACGCGGCGTTCGTCCGCCAGAGCGTGCGCGCGTTCTGCCGCTTCCAGTCGAACGCCATCGCTGACGCGGAGGGAAAAGCCACGCTCCCGGCACTGCCGATGCAGCCGCAGTTTGCCGCGCCCTGCGCGCGGAGAATGCGCCGCGCTGATCGTGTTCGTTGTGGCGCTCGTGATCGGATTTGTCGTCTCGGCGTTCGCCGCGGGCAGCATCGAGTTCTGGCACGTCTGGGGCTGGTTCATCGCCGGGATGTAAGAGATGAAAACCGTCGTTATCACCGGGGCTACGTCCGGCATTGGGCTGGAGACAGCCAAAAAGCTCGCGCAGAAGGGCTTTCGCGTGCTCGGCGTCGGACGGAGTGGCGAGCGGTGCGCGTCGGCAGAAGACGCCGTCCGCGCCGCCGCGCCCGGCGCCGAAACAACATATTTTACTGCCGACCTGCTGCGGCAGCGCGAGGTGAACCGCCTCGCGGAGGAGCTGACGGACCATATCACCCAAAGCTGCGGCGGGGAGCTGTTCGCGCTCATCAATAACGCCGGGTGCGCCCGGGGCTGCTATATGACGACCGAGGACGGCTACGAGCAGTAGTTTGCGCTCAACGTGCTGGCCGCCTTTTTGCTGACGCACCGGCTGCTGCCTCTGCTCCGCAAAGGAAACGGGCGCGTCATCTTCACGAGCAGCGAATCCCACCGGCGCATGGACGTCCGCTGGGACGATGTGATGCTCTCGCATTTTTATAACCCGCTGACGGCGTATAAGCAGTCGAAGCTCTGCGATCTGCTGATTGCGCGGGGGCTGAACGACAATTTCGCCCGCTGGGGCGTGCGCGGCTACGCCGTCGATCCGGGGCTCGTACACACGGACATCGGCAACAAGGACGCGGGCGGGCTCGTGGACCTCATCTGGAAATTCCGCAAGCGCGGCGGCGTTTTGCCGGAGGTACCGGCGGAGACGTTCGTGTATCTCTGCACGGAGGCGGAGCCGCCCCGCGGCCTTTATTACCGGGGGCAGACGGCCAAAAAGCCGAGCCGGTATGTTACGGCAGAGGGCGCAAAACGCTTCTACGCGCTCGGCGGACTGCTCCCGCGCACCTGGGTCGCCGGGATCGTGAACTGGCGGTGGGAAAATGCACAAAGTAAATGGCTGAAACCCTCAAACAAACCCCACTCCGTTGAGGGGTTTGTTTGAGGGGATAGCGGCTCGCCGC
>CAVEPP010000246.1:0-3295 GCA_963617605.1 Alloprevotella sp.
AAATTATCCTGCGTAACGAAGCTCACGTATTCCGAGAGCTGAGAGAGCGGCATGTCCTTGATATTGACGCCGCCGATGGTGATCTCGCCGCCCGTCACGTCCCAGAAGCGCGCGATGAGCCTGGCAACGGTCGATTTGCCGCCGCCGGACGGGCCGACGAGCGCGGTGAAGCTCCCCTCCGGAAGAGCAAGATCGATCCCGTGCAGCACTTCGTCCTCCGCCTTGCCGGTATAGGAGAAATGCACGTTTTTCAAAGCCACGTCGGTATGCCGCACCTCCGCGCGCTGTGCGGGCTCCGGCAGCTCCGGCATTTCGAGGAATTCTTCCAGATTTTCCACCGTGAATTTGACCTGCCGCATGTTCTCGGAGAATACCTCCAGCTTGGCGAGCGAGCCGACCATGGAGATGGAGAGCATCACGGCGAGCGCCGCCTGCGGCGCGGTGATCATACCGCGGCTTGCCAGCGCAAGTGCGGCCGGCAGCGTGCCGATGAGCGTGGAAGGGAAGAGCGCAAAGCTCAGCTTCATCGTGGCGAAGGTGGATGTCAGCCACTTTACGACGAATGTGCGGAAATCGCGGATTGCCCCGGCGTACTTTTCGTAGGAAACACCCGCGCGTCCGAACGCCTTGATGACCTCAATGCCCTCGATGTACTCAACGATCGTGCTGTTCATATAGCTGGCCGATTCGTCGTACTTGGCGAAGTTTTTGCCGCTGATCTTAAAGGTGAGGCCCATGCAGACGAGTGAGAGCGGGAACGTCACGAGCGAGGCGAGCGCGAGCCGCCAGTCGATCACGGCAAGGGATACGATGCTCACAATGGGCAGCACGATGTGTCCCGCGCCCTCGGGGATCATGTGCGCGAGCGGCGGCTCGAGATTTTCGATCTTATCCACCATCATGGTCTTGATCTCGCCGATGGTATGGTTTTCCACATCGCCGAGCGGCGCATGAAGAAACCGGTCGGCAAGCCGCAGCCGCAGCGCCTCCAGAATGGTATACGCCATCGTGTGCGACGTGCCCGTGGAGAGCGTGAATGCTGTGATCTTTCCCGCGTATGCGGCGAGCGACAACAGGCACCACTTTACGATGCTCCCCGCCGCGGCGGTCCCGGCGGTAAATTCGGCAATGAGCGCGTACATGCAGTAAAACGGCGCGAGTCCCAGTGTGACCGAGACCACCGAGAGAATGACGGACAAGACCAGCCGCTTCTTCTCGCCCCCGGCATAGGCGAACAGTGCGCCCATCCAGCCTTTCTTTTCAGATTTCATACGGTATCCCTCTTTCTCTCCGATACTCCGTCGGAGTCCGTTTCATAACTCGTTTAAAGGCGGCGGTGAATTTTGAAGCATTATCATACCCGACACAGCTGCCGATCTCGGCGACGCTCTGACCGCTCCGGAGCAGCAGCTCCGCGGCGCGGCTCATGCGGTAATTTGTGAGCCATGCGCCGATCGCCTCGCCGTATACGGAGCGAAAGCACTCCTTCATTGCCGTCATGGGAATATCAAACCGGCGGGACAACTCTTCCTGCGTGAAGTTTTCGGCAACATGTTCCGTCAGAAACTGCGCTATTGCCTTGACCTTCTCCGTCTGCGTCCGGTAGAAATACGCGCTCTTTCCCCCGTCTGCCGGGATGGTCATGCCGTCGAGAAACAAAAGCAGTTCCAGGATTTTTACCTTGAAATACGGGATACGGATCTTTTCCGGCACGCGGTAGAGCTCTGCGAATATATGCTCGATCCCGGCCACGCTGTGCAGCACGCGCGGATACGCCCCCAGCGAGAACCGCTCAATGATCGCCTCCGGCGTCACGGGAAAATCGCGTACCTCCTCGGAAAGCGACCGCGCGGCGATGTCCCGATCCAGTGCGACCGTCAGCCCGTGATAGTGGCACGAGGGGAACGTGAACGAGCCGGTATGCTGCTGCCGGAGATCGAGCTTCATGTCGCCCGCGGCTGCGCAGCCGACCATTCCGTCCCCGGCGGCGTATTCCATCCGCCCTTCGCGGCAGTGGTCGATGGCAAGAATGTGCCGGTCGGGGACATAGGTGCTGTCATAGCGCTCCATATGGAAGTCGTTGAAGCAGAGCATAACGCCCGGAAAGACGTCGTAGGCCGTCATCGTGCCGTCCCCGGTTTCGTTTCGGAATTGCCACACGGCGCAGCCATCGCTCTGCGCCAGCAGTATCGCGCCCTCGTTCTCAAATGTTTGGGAATACCCCATGGACAGCCCTCCTTTTTGGTTAGCATACTCTAACTGATGCGAAGTATAGCATATCGTCCGGCCTGCCGTCTATACCGTTCCGCCGGGAATAGACCGATCCGCCAGAAACATTTCGGCGAAAAATCGCCCGGTATTCCGAAATAGAATACCGGGCGATTATAAATGCAGGATGGTTTCCTTATCCGTGGCTGAGTCTCATGCAGCCCATGCCGATGAGAGAGATTTCCATGGCGCCTGATTTGCGCGTGTTCATTGGGTTTTCTCCGTTTCGTGTTTCGGCCGGTTCTCCGGCGTCCAGTTTTTCGGGTTGGTGTCGTCCGGCGCAAGACCGGCGAGAATGGCCTCGTAGTGCGCCGTCTTTTCGTCCATGTATTTCACGGTGGCCTTCGCTTCCTCAAGGCGCTTGTAGGCTTCGGCCCGCTGCTTCCGAATGATTGCATACCGTGCCCGCAGATTTTCCTCCGATTCCTCCAGCAGGCACAACCGGCAATATTCCTGAATGGCCTCAATGGACGCGCCGCAGCCTTTCAGACACTGGATGCCCTGCATCCAGTTGACGGACTCCTCGTTGAATACCCGGCGGTTGCCGCTGTCCCGTTCGCACGGCAGGAGACCTTTGTCTGTATAGAATCGGAGCGTAGCTTGTCCCGGCTGCATTTAGGACAAGCCCATAGTCCAGCGGTTCCACCCCCATCAACTCACAGCCGAGATCAATGGCCTCCCGCTCTGTTTCGGGAAACCATTCTTCGATCCGTACTCCGTTCTGATAGTGGTATCTGCCGCAGTTATGGCCGATGTCCTCGTCGGCCCACTCGTGCTCAATCTCCACATTGGGGAACATCTCCGCCAGCTTTTCCATCACCGGGTGCGGAGCAGACCATGCCGTCAGAAAGTCCAGGGCATCCCCCTCCTGATAGTTTACTTTCGCCTCGCCGTAGCCGTAGGAATTCCATTTGGTGCCCCAATGCTGGTTACGCCACCCATACCACGTCGGTACTCCGTATAGGCGAATGTTGTTCCAAGCGGCTTTTCCAAGTTTCCATTCCTTTGGACGAATATCCGAGCGCTG
>CAVEPP010000247.1:0-3294 GCA_963617605.1 Alloprevotella sp.
ATATGGTTTCGGGAAACGGTTTTTCTTATTTTTCCTTGCGCGTGATCGCGCCGAGGAGCTTATGGAGCGGGGTCACGGCGCGGTAGTACCGGCGGTAGACCTCGCGGTAGATGCGCTCATAGAGCTTATGTTCCTCCGCGTCCGGCGTGAACGTATCGCGGATCTGCACCATGTGGGCGATGGCGTCTTCATAAGAATCGAATTTTCCGAGCGCTACGAACGAGCAGATGGCTGCACCAAGCGCGCAGGACTCGTGCGTCTGGATGCGGGAGACCGGCAGGCCGAACATGTTCGCCGTGATCTGGCAGATCTCGTCGCTGCGGCTGCCGCCGCCGCCGAGATAGAGATGGCGGATCTTCTGCCCAGAGCGGCGCTCCATGCCATACATGCCGTCCATAAGGGCGAAGTTCAGTCCCTCGATGATGGCGCGGTACATGTGGTATTTTGTGTGATGGTCGGTAAAGCCGATCATGGCGCCGCGCGTGTTCGGCGTAGAGAGTCCCGGCGTCCAGTGCGGCAGAACGAGCAGCCCGTCGCTCCCGGCGGGGATGTCGGCGAGGTGCTTATTCAGAATTTCCTCTGCCGAGCAGCCGAGCGCCTTGGCCGCCTCGGCCTCCGCCTGCGCAAAGTTCTGCTTGAACCAGGTGAGCATCCAGTAGCCGCGCAGAATTTGAATTTCGGGATTGTACATATCGTTCGGCACCGCCGGGTACGCGGGCATGAACGGCGTCGGCTCGAAGTACTTTCTGGTCGTGAACTGCACGGTACAGCTTGTGCCGAACGAGAGCGCCGCCTGATCCTCGCGGATGACGGAAAGGCCGATCGTCTCGCAGCCCTTATCCGAGCCGGTGGCGAGCAGCGGCAGCCCCGCCGGGATGCCGGTGAGCCGCGACGCCTCCGGCGTCACGCCGCCGACTACCGAGCCGGAGGGCAAAATCTCGCAGAGCTTATCCTGCGGGATATCGTATACGCAGCGGGTGAGACCGTTTTTGTCCCACTTGCGGTTTTTATAGTCATAAGGGATCTTCGCCATGAGGCTCGCACTGCTGTCGGCGATGCGGCCGGTGAGGCGATAGTTGAGATAGGTAGAAAGACAGACGTACTTGTCGGTTTCCTTCCAGAGCTCCGGCTCGTTCTCGGCGATCCAGTTGCAGGCCGAGGTACGGTGGAGCATTTCGATGGTCTCTGTCATGCCGGCGAGCGCGAAAAGCGCCTTGCGGTCGGCGGGAAGCGGCTTCGGATTTTCGGCACGGCGCTGATCCATCCAGAGGATACAGTCGCGCAGCGGCCGCCCATCCTTGCCCATGCAGACAGTCGTATCACGGAACACCGTCACCGCGACGCTCGCGGCACGCGCGAAGTCTGCCGGGGACTGATCCTTCAGCCGCTGGGAAACGATGCACATATGCTCGAAATAGAAATCGGGCCGCTGCTCCGCCCAGTTCGGGTTGCGGGAATAGTAGGGCTGCTCATAAATGTCCTGCGCCGAACAGATAATGTGTCCGGCCGTATCGAAGAGCATCGCCCGCACGCTCTGCGTTCCAACGTCAAATACCAGCGCCAATGCGTCCTTCATAGCTTCATGCCTCATTTCCGTGCAGTTTATTCTTATTCGGGTGGAAGAGCCGCCAGAGCCAGCCGTGCGCCTTCTCCGGCGGGAGCGGCTCCACGGTCTTATCGCCGAAGTATTCGTAGAGCGTGTCGTGGCTCGCCGTGCCGGGGATGATCTCGCCGCGCTCGTATGTCCCGTCCGGCTGCATCGTCCAGCTCTTCTCCCGGTCGGCGCGGAGCGCATTGAGAATGGCGAGCACGCCCTCGCGGGTCTCCGGTGTGACGCATTCGATGAACGCCTCCACGCGGCGGCGGGTGTTGCGGTTGAGAAGATCGCCGGAACCGATGAAAATGCGCTGCTCCGCGCCCTCGCCAAAGGCGAAGATGCGCGAATGTTCCAGATAGCGCCCTACAATGCTGCGCACCGTGATATTCTCCGTATACCCCGCGACGCCCGGCCGCAGGCAGCAGATGCCGCGGATGAAAAGCTCCGTGCGCACGCCCGCGCGCGAAGCGCGGATGAGCGCGGCCATAACGCCGATGTCGTTCATGGAATTGACCTTGATCGCAATGCGTCCGGACTCGCCCTTCGTGGTCTCGCGCTCAATGAGCTCCAGCACGCGGGAGCGGTAGCTCAGCGGGGCGACCCAGAGCGCTTCCGTCTCCGGCGGCGTCTGGCCGGTGGCGAGCGCTTCAAACGTCTGCGCGGCGTCGCGTCCGACGCGCTCGTCGGACGTGATGACCGAAAGATCGGTATACTGCTCGCTCGTGACCTCGTTATAGTTGCCGGTGCCGACCTGCGTGAAGTACTGCACGCTCTCGCCGCGCTTTCGCGTGACGAGGCAGAGCTTGCTGTGCACCTTCATCTCCGGCAGGCCGTAAATGACCTGGCATCCGGCGTCTTCGAGCACCTCGGAATAGTCGATGTTGTTCTGCTCATCGAACCGGGCGCGCAGCTCCAGAAGACAGAGGACGCTCTTTCCCCGGTCGGCGGCATAGGCGAGCGCCGCGGCAACCTTGCTGCTTGCCGAGAGCCGGTAGAGCGTGATGCGGATCGATACGACGTCCGGATCGTCCGCCGCCTCGTAGAGATATTCCACAAACGCGCTCATGCTCTGGAACGGGTACGAGAGCAGCAGATCCTTCTTTTCCAGATACGGGAAAAACTCGCCCTTTTGGAGCTTCACCGTTTTCCGGCTGCGGCGCTCGGCGTATTTCATGCCGGGCGCTTTTTTCACGCCGGAGCCAAAGGAGAGATCGAACGGCAGCTTTGTGGTGAATACGTTGCTCTCCGATACCTTGATATCCTTGATGAGCGCCGCGCGCAGCCGCGCGGACGGCTTGCCGCCGATCACGAGACGCACCGGTTGCTGGCGCTTGCGCTTGCGCAGCATTTTCTCCATGCTGGCGCGGAAGTCTGCGTCGTACCCGCGCAGATCGTCATCGATAAACACGTCGGCGTTGCGCGTGACCTGCAATAGGACGGCGTCGCGCACCTCCTGCTTTTTGAAAAGCTGCGGCACAAAGTGGCGCACGAGCTCCGCCGTGAGCATCACCTTCTGCCGTCCGTCCAGCTCCACGACGCGCCACGGCGGGAGCCGCAGCAGCGAAACAAGGCCGAGCCGGAAATCGTCGCCTTTCCCGATCGTCGCCGCCACATAAATTTCGCGGTTGGCGATGAACGGGAACGGATGTCCTCCGTCCACGACGCGCGGCGAGAGGAGGGGGCGCAGCTCGGAGAAA
>CAVEPP010000248.1:0-3287 GCA_963617605.1 Alloprevotella sp.
GCCATGGCCGGGAACCATTGCAATTACTATTCTTTTGGAGTTTTGCTCATGGCTGTACATCCTATGTAATGGAGGTGTCAGAGATGGCACGGGTAAAGGAGCTTGGGCGTTATCAAAAGATTCTCCTACTTCTCATGGCGGTTTTGATCCTGGTCTTTACGATCGTCTATCCCATTGTCACGTCGCGCGTGGGCTTTCTCTATGAAGACACCATCCTTGTGCCGTCGGAGGCGAACGGTGCCACCGTTTATTCCGGGAAGATCCGCGGGACTGCCGCTCTCTTCACCGTATCTGCGGATAAAACCGTCATCTTTCAGTATGGCGGCACCGTTTACGGTCCCTATACCGTCAAAGAGGATCCCACCGCCATTCCGAAGGACAGCGACCTGCGAGCACAGATGACCGGCATTGAGCTGCGCTGCGGCGGCGAGATCGTGTTCCGCGGCGGTGTGGTCAACAGCGGCGGCTGGCGTATGCTCTATAACGAGGACGGGAGCTTTGATACGCTCCGCATCACCGCCACGATGAGCGACGGTACCGTTGTGGATGAAAATGGAAACCGGATCGACCCGATGGAGCCTTCCGCTTCAACGATCCTCGATCTGATGGACGGCCCGGCACTGACACATAAGGGCGCATGGCTCGGCTGGTTCGGCGGCGTGCTGATCTGCGTTATCGCGGCGCTCACCATGCTGTTTGCCGATGAGCTTTTCCGCTGGAACGCGTCGTTCCTTGTCCGCAACGCCGAGGAAGCCGAACCGTCCGACTGGGAGATCGCCGGGCGGTATATCCTGTGGACGGTGCTGCCGGTCATGGCGGCGGTGATCTTCATCCTTGGACTTCGATAAAGATAAAATAGCCCCGACGCAAAGGACCGCCGCAGCAGAACGATCTGCTGCGGCGGTTCGCCGTTTTCTGTGTGTTCTTTGCGACGGGATATCAGCCGTCGCACCAGTCATCCCAGGCTTCTTCCTCGTCGGCGTATTCGTCCTGATTTTCCTCCCAGAACTCGTCAAAGGAATCGTACAGGTCCTGATAAGTGAGGCGCGGTCTGCTGCCCCGCCCCGTACCCGCGTTTCCGGTACGTTTTACATCACGCGGCGGATCAAAGTAATAAAACGAGCGCAGGAGATATTCGGATTTCGATTGATAGCACTGTCCGCAGGCAACAAGTTTGTCATCGTCCTGCCTCCACAGCACATAATAGAAACGGTTTTTCCCCGACAGATAATCAAAATCCGCGCATTTTGCGATCGAATTCGGCTCACCGAGAGAGGTGTACTTCAACGCATCCATCGGCATACCATTTTCCGGAAGCTTTCCGCTGTATTTTTCCTGTAAATCCGCTTCCCGTCTCTCTGCCGCCTCCGCAGCTTCCCGTTCGCGTCTCTCCACTGCCTCGGCCGCTTCCCGCTCTTCCTGTATTCTCTTATACGTCCGTATACGCACCGCCAGCGTATCGATCCGGCTCTGCCAGTCGGTTTCATAGCGCAGAGCAAGAGCGGATATCTCCCGCTCCCCACCGGCATACTCCGTATTGTTCTCATATACGAACATGTAATGGCAGTACACGGAAAACGCTTCGGAATCCCGGAAACTCCCCAGCTCGGAAAAACGCTGCTCCGCGGCGACGTACTCCCGCGCGGATATCTCACGGAGCCCCTCCCGGTAGGAATCTATCGTCTGGCGGTACATCCGGACCGCCACGGTCAACGCCGCCGCGGCCAAGCACAGAAGGACTGCCGCCCATATCCACCGCCGTTTCTTTCCGGCGTCTTTGGGGGCCGTATGCTTTGTTGGTTGTTTTGCGGGCTGTTCCGCAGTCTCTCTTGGCACAGCCGCATTCTCCCGCTGCGGCGGGCAAGGCTCCGGCTTGGGCTCCGGCTTTTTCTCTTCGGTTTTCACCGCGGCGGATATCTCGGCTTTTTTCTTTTCTGCCCGCTTTTGAGACGGGAATACCGGCGTTTTCCGTGACTCGTCCCAGTCCGCCGGTCGTGCGGTTTTGGAAAGAATGTATTTCATTCTCTCTAATGGGAGCGGGAGTTTTTCCTCGCAGCAGCGCTTCACGCGGATAACTCTTCCGATCTTGCGCGTGTTGTTCCGCCCGCAGGGGACGATCACAAAATCGTCCCGCTGTACCGACTCATCGGTGCTGAGATAGGAAAGCGTGAAATAATGATCCTCGAAATCCCGCACCAGCACCCTGCAGCAGATATAAGTTTTTTCCATACGCACTCCTCCGCGAAAAAGATGAGGCACGCAAAGGGATAATTTATTGTACTGCTCCGCACCCGTTTTCGCAACAAAGAAAGCGGTTCAAAGGGTGATCGTCCCCGTCTTTTTCCCGTCGATGGCGTAAGTGAAGAAGGCTTCGCGGCTGACGGCGGCGACGTAGCCGATGCGGGCGTATTCCGCGGAGAGTTCGGGGTCGGACTCGATCTCCTCGAGCGTTTCGCGCAGCTGCAGCATGGCGGCGAACTCGTGCTTGCAGCCTCCGGCGCAGTAGCAGGAGCACGTCAGCGCGTAGATCATGCCGTCCGAATACACGAACTCGACGTCGTACGGCTCCGTCCCCTCGACGAGCGCGTATCCCTTCATTCCGTCCAGGCAGAGATAGCGCACGCGGTTCTCGGCATAGTACCCATGTCCGCGCTCCGCGACCGCCATATCGATGCACATCCGGTGCAGCTCCCGCAGCGGGAAGGCGCTGTCGTCCGAGCCATAGGCATACTCCGTGTCCGGCTTCGGCGGCGCTTTATACCAGCTCATCACCTTTCGGCGCGGAAGTGCCGTGCGGTCAAACGTCACGACGTGCGACCCGGCGAGAGTAAACCGGCCGGACACGTCGGTATCCGCCACGCCGATCACGCGTTTATAGTTTGCAAGATCAATGCGGAAGTTGTAGTTCACATCCACGACACGCCCGCGCTGGCCCTCGAGCTTGCCGTCTACATACACCAGATCGCCGCAGTGGAGATCGAACCGGTCGTTATAATAGGCAAGCGTCATATTCCGCTGCGGAAAATGCACCCGAACCACCGACCGGCGCGGCGGCCGTTCCTCCGGTGCCGCCGGAACCAACGCCGCAGCCGCAAGCTTCTCCGCCTTTTCCTCTGAAGCTTTGAATCCGATCTTGAATGTCATGTTTCCCATCCTTCCTTAGATCCCGTTTCATTGTTTCTTTCTGGTATTATCCTATCGCGTCGTGTGTCCCATAAAACGGACTTCCATTGCGTCGATTGACAAGGGCCCACGCGGTTCTGCCGGGCGGAAATGCCCTCATACGG
>CAVEPP010000249.1:0-3270 GCA_963617605.1 Alloprevotella sp.
CCCCCCTTATTATACCAAATTGCTCGCCTAAAGGCGAGCTTCTTTGACAAGCTGAGACGGACATATCTGACATTGGGTCAGATATGTCCGTCTCTTTTCATATCCGCCCGCGGCGGATGCGGCGCTGGCGTTCGCGCCGCTGGAGCACCTCTTCCCGGCTGCCGGACGCGGCGGCGGTCATGCGCTGCTGGTGGCGCGCGGCGTAGCAGATTGCCGCGGCCATAACAAGATCGTCGTGCTTTCCGGCGAGCGCTTCCGGGCGGTGATCCTCATTGTAGCAAAACGTCAGCATCTCGCCGAGAAGCTCGCGGTCGGAAAACCATTCCGGGTGCGTTGAAAAAATCTCCACAAGGTTTGCGATGGCGCGCGGGCGCGTCTGCCGGTCGGTGCGAAAGCCGCAGCTCTGCCGCAGCCGGTGCGTGTAGGTATCCTCCCGTTCGCGGCGGTACTGGTTCGGGTAGCCGAGCTCCGCGAGCTTCATCACGGGATATGTCGAAAAATTCGTTTCGAGCGCGATGAGCGCGTCGTTATAGTATTTCCCAAGCGCGTACACCTGCCGGACATACTCCGGCTCGGAGAACCGCCGCCGAAGGGACGCGGCCTGCTCGCCGGTGCTGTTGTCGATGACGTGCGCGGTGAACCAGTCCGAGCCTTCGCCCGCGGTGTCGCCGCCGAGCACATACGGATGTCCCGGCTTGCGCTCGCGGTAAATGTATATCTCGCCCGCGTCATCGTTCTGCCAGACGGTCTCGCCGTCTCCTTCGCCGGGGACGAACCGCCCGCGGCGCACGGGAGAAGGCGCCTCCTCGCGGCGGCGGATGACGAGACCGTTATCGAAAACACCGGAGCCGCTGTGGAGGAACGCCTCGTCGGGGTTGGCGGGATATTCCTGCCGGAACATGTCCCGGCTGCCGCCGCAGTTGTTCGCAATGCACCAGCGCCGCCAGCGTATCTGTTCCCACGAGAGGGAGTACCGCTCGCGGATCTCGCGCTCCTCCGCTGTCCACTCAACGCCCGGCTCGACGTGCATGACGTAGTCCGGGTTTTCAAACCACGCGAAAAACACCGGCTCAAAGTCGTTCTCCCCGGCGACGGCGGCGTCCCACCGGTCCTTGAAATCCTCGCAGCCGTTGGCGGTGCTCTCGATGATCACCATCGTCCCCGGCTGGCTCGGCACGGCCTGCAATATGCCCGCGAGCGTCGCGGCCTTGCTCTCGCCGCTCTCAGGCCAGAAGGCGTATTCCGAAAGATGCACGCATTGGAGCGTGTCGGACCGCCCGATGCCGCGCCCGCCCGCGGTAGCGCAGCGAAAGCGCGACCGGAGCCCCGGCAGTGTGCCGCGCGCTGTGCGCGACGGGTTTTCAAACACCAGCTCCTGCGCGTTCGAGGTGCGGAGCATCGGTCGGACCGGCGCGGGCAGCTCATCATAAAAAAGCTTGCTCATGCGGAAGAGATTGGCCGTGGCGTCCTCGCGGTGCGCCACGACAAGCGCGTTCACGTTCTCGCGCGTGGCGCAGGCGTGGAAGAGCAGCGCCTCCGTGAGCGTGGAAAAGCCGAGCTGCCGCGCCTTTAAAATGATGAGCCGCACGGGCTTGCCCGCATCCTGTTGGCGCTTGGCAACGGCATAGAGCTTTTGCTGCGCGGCGTTCAGCCGGAATGGCACGACCGCGCCGCTCTTCGTGCGTATTTTCAGGCAGGATTCGATATATTCTTTTGCCACGCACGGATTCACAGCGCGCTCGCCCCCTCCTGCCGCGCGAGCCATTCCTCAAACGAGAGCGCGCCGCTCTCCGCGGCTTCCTCCTCACGGAGAGAGCGGAGATGCTCGTCGAGCTCGTGCAGCGCCCGCATTGCGCCCGCGGGGTCAAATTCCCAGGTGCCGTCCGGCTCGCGCTGCTTCGTTTCGGGGTTTCGCGTGAGATGCGGCGTTGCCTGCATGCACCGGTCGACGATCTCCACGAGCCGCCGCCCGATCCACGCGCTCGAAACGCCCATCGCGTCAAAAAGCCGCTGCTCGGTCTCCCGGCGGTAGCGCTGTACAGCCGGATCGCGCAGCAGCTCACGGGCGCGCGCTTCCGCCGCGGCGGGGCTGTATCCGGCGGCGATCGCCGCCTCCGCGGCGTCCCCGCCGGCGAGATATTCCTCCACAAAGCGCTTCTGCCGCGCCGTGAGCGCCGTTTTGTCCTTCATTTCATCCTCCTGAACCGATTCAAAGAGGCATGAGCTCGAAGAAATCCTTCCGCAGCTGCGAGAGCCGCCGGACCGGGACCTTCGTTGCCGCGGCCGCAGCCGAGAGCGTCTTATGCTGCACGAGTATGCGGAAAAGCGCCATGCCCTCCTCCGGCGTGCGTGCAGTCCGCGTAATCGCCGTGCGCACCGCCTCCTGTCTCTCCGGTGAAAGCTGTGCAAAAATGTCGAGCGTCGCCTGAATGTACCGCTGCTCCGCCGCCGTCCGGCCGCAGGGGCCGACACGAGATCCCATCGGTCATACCTCCAGAATGTTGATGATATATGACACGAAACGTGAACGCGATGAGTAAAAAAGAAAGAAAAGAAAGAGAGAGTTGAGCTCATGTATTACACGCTTCGTGCGACTATGTTATAGCACTAGGCAAAGAATTTGTCAACACATTTCGTGGAAAAATTCTTGACTTTTTTCACGCCGCGTGTTATAGTTACGATGAGGTGATAGCAATGTCCGTTTTCGGCGAAAGACTGTCGGCGCTGCGCAAAAGCGCGGGGATGACGCAGGCAGAGCTGGCGAAAAAACTCGGCATTTCCAAAAGTTCGGTAAGCATGTACGAATGTGGCAACCGCGAGCCGGAATTCGATCTGCTGGAAAAAATGGCGGATTGCTTTCAGGTGGATATGAACGTCCTGCTTGGCCGTGCCGAGCCACTTGTGAACAACGACCCGGAGCTGACGGCGTACCTGGAGGCGCTGCGCGACCGGCCGGAGATGCGCGCACTGTTCCGCCTTTCCAAAAATGCCACGCGCGAGGATGTGGAGACCGCTGTAACGATCCTCGAAGCGCTGCGCAGCAAGCATGAGAGTACCTGATTATTATGTCCGGCTCGTAGAGCTGCCGCCGACGGTGTTCGGCGCGACACTCCCGAACGACGACGGCACATTTTCCGTATACATCAATGCCCGCCTCAGCGATGAGGCGCGGCGCGAAACGCTATGCCATGAGCTTGAGCACATGGCGCGGGATCATTTTTACCAAAGCGCCCCCATCGCCGAGCAGGAGGCGGAGGCCCGCGGCGAAGC
>CAVEPP010000250.1:0-3269 GCA_963617605.1 Alloprevotella sp.
GCGGGCATAGCTCATTTGGCAGAGCGCCACCTTGCCAAGGTGGAGGTAGCGAGTTCGAATCTCGTTGCCCGCTCCAAAAGTTCACCGGGATCGTCCAAAGACGGTCCCGGTGTTTTTACTGTCAATTTCCGATTTTCAGAAAGAAGAATGTCTTAATGCGTACAATAAAAGAGCGGCAGCTCGACATGCTGCACGGCTCCATCTGGGACAAGCTGCCGCGGTTCGCGTTCCCGGTGGCGGCCACCGCCATTTTGGAGCAGTTATTTAACGCCTCCGATCTTGCGATTGTCGGCAACTTCACCGGTGCGGGACGCACCGCGGCCGTAGCCGCCGTGGGCGCGAACGGCCCCGTCATCGGGCTGATCGTCAACCTGTTCGTCGGCATCGCGCTCGGCGCAAACGTGGTCATCGCAAACGCCATCGGCCGGGACGATAAAAATGCCGTGCAGAAGGCAGTACATACCGCCATCACGGTTGCCGTCCTTGGCGGCATTCTCGTTGCCGCGCTCGGCGAGCTTGCCGCCGCGCCGCTGCTCCGGTCTCTCAACGTGCCGGGCGACGTATTCCCGCTGGCGCTCCAGTATCTGCGGATCTACCTGCTCGGAATGCCCGTGATCCTCCTTTATAACTTTGAAGCCGCGATTTTCCGCAGCGTTGGCGATACGAAGGTCCCGCTCATCGTACTGGCCGTGTCCGGTGTGCTGAACGTGATCTTAAACATCTTCTTTGTCGTGGTACTGCAAATGACCGTGGACGGTGTTGCGATTGCAACGGTGATCTCCAATGCCGTGAGCGCCGTTTTGATGCTCCGCTGCCTGCTCCGCTCACAGAAGTACATCCGCGTGGAATGGCGCGCGCTCGGCATTGACCGGAAGGCGCTGGGGCGGATCCTTCGGATCGGTCTTCCGTCCGGCATCCAGAGCGCGATGTTCTCCATTTCCAATATTGTGATCCAGTCGGCCATCAACAGTCTCGGCACAGCGGTCATGGCGGCATCCAGCGCGGCGTTCAATATTGAGATCATCGCCTACTATGTGTTCAACTCGTTCAGCCAGGCCTGCACGACGTTCGTGGGACAAAATTATGGCGCGGGACAGCTCAAACGCTGCCGCAAAACGCTGTTTCTTTCCCTGGCCGAAGCTTACGCCGCCTCTGCAATCGCCATCGGACTCGTGCTGCTCACAGGGCGCTCTCTTCTTGCGATCTTCAACAACGATCCGGAGGTCATCGAGATCGGGTACACGCGGCTCGTCATCGTTTTTTCCGCGTACACGTTCAGCATTCTTTACGACACGATGAGCGGGTATCTGCGCGGCTTCGGCATCTCTCTTGTCCCGGCGATCCTCACCACGCTCGGCGTGTGCGGCGTGCGCATCGCGTGGATCGAGCTCGTTTTCCCGGCCAGCCGGACGTTTGCGACCATTATGAATGTGTATCCGGTGAGCCTTGCCACAACGGCGCTTCTCATCTTCATCGCCCTGCTCTGCTACCGTCCGTCCCGGCGCTTCGCCGCGGTCGGTACGGACAGCGGTAAAGAATCCGGAACACTCTGAGGCTCACCCCTCACGTCCCGCGAACTTCTCGACCGTGCGGAGGAACTCCGCCGCCGCGCCGGAGATATCGGGCGAATAGTAGAGTCCGTACGGCAGCGTAAATTCCCAGTCCACCGGCTTTGTCACGAGCAGCGGGTGGATGTTCTGCCAGATATCGAACGAGAGCAGCAGACAGTTGTTTTCGTCGCAGTAATTGAACGTATTGATATCGTAATACGAGGTAGAGTGTATCCGCACCGAAGGGACTCTCCGCTGCAATTCATCGCGGAAATGGTCCAGCGAGGGCGACTCCCCTCTCTGAAAAACCGTGATCTGCTCTCCGGCAAGATCGCTGATGCTCAAGCGCTCCTTCTGCGCGAGCGGATGGCGAACCGGCACGGCAACGCGCAGCGGATAGCGCCCCAGAAAGCAGGCTTTGCTCTGCCGGAGCCATACGTTGGAATCGCCGGAGGCAAAGAAGAAGTCGATCTCCTTCCCCAGCTTATCAAAATGCGAGCGGACGCTTTCCGAATCGGCGTCAAAGTAGAGCACCTGCACCGAGAAACGCGAAAACGCGCTTTCGTGTCTCCGAATGAGCGCGAACAGCTCGTCCGGATTATAGAGCGGGATCGTGCCGATGCGGATCTTCCCGCCGCGGGAACGTTCGGCAGCCTGCACCGCGTGCGCCTTTGCCTCCGCCGCAAGAGCGATCAGGCGTCCGGCATCCTCATAAAATACCCTGCCCGCCGCCGTCGGCACAACGCCGCGGCTCGTGCGCTCAAGCAGCGTGACGCCGAGCTTCTTTTCGAGCTCGTTGACCTGCTTCATAACCGCGGGCGGCGAAAGGAACAGCTTTTCCGCGGCTTTCGCAAAGCTGCCGGTATCGACGCAGGCGGTGAATACATAGATCTGGCGATTGAGCATAAATGCCTCACCTCGCATTAACTATTGGTTAATGCAAGAATAACACATCGGAAATTCTCCTGCAAGTCTCTTTCTGCTATTATAAGTGGTACAAATACAAAGGAGGTTTTCCCATGAATGTACTAATCGTTGTTGATATGCAGAAGGACTTCCTCGGCGGCCCGCTCACCGCGGCCGGCGCTGTGGAAAACATCGCGCGCGTGCGCGACCGCATCATCGAAGGCAAGAAACAGGGCGAAAAGGTCATCTTCCTGCGCGACACGCACCATGAGGATTACATGAACACTCAGGAAGGCCGCCGTCTCCCCATTGTCCACGCCATTGAAGGCACCGACGGCTGGCAGCTCGCCGATGAACTCGCGCCGCTCGCCGAGGGCGAGATCGTCATCAACAAGTCCACGTTCGGCAGCGTCACGATGGGCGAAACGCTCCGCGAGCTCAACGAAAAGGAAACCGTAGAGACAATCACTGTGATCGGCATTTACACCGACATGTGCGTGATGAACAATGCTCTTCTTGCCAAGGCGTTCCTCACGGAGGCCCGCATCGTTCTCGACGCTTCCTGCTGCGTCGGCCTCTCCGAAGAGGCGCACAAGAACGCCATCAGCGCAATGAAGATCTGCCAGATCGACGTTATCAACGAATAAGTCTCCCGCCTATACATGCAAAAGCCCTTCCGCGGCCGCGGAAGGGCTTTTGCGTCATTATCTCTTTATCTGTCGCTCGGCGCGGCGTCACCGCTGCCGAAAATGAGATCATCGATATCCGGTCCCATGTCAACACCTCCATGCATATACAAATCAGTATATGCGG
>CAVEPP010000251.1:0-3260 GCA_963617605.1 Alloprevotella sp.
CAACGCAGAAACGCGGTGCTGGCCTGATCCTGTACCGCGTTTTTCGACAGGCTGAAAAGCCCGGCATCACGTTAATATCGTGATGCCGGGCTTTTTTCGTTTCCCAAGCGGTATTCACGCCTTTGTATCCGGCGCGGCGAGATTCCCTTCGCGGCGGTATTCGAGCGGCGTGCGGCCATAGGCGCGGCGGAACGCCGCAGAAAATTTACTCTGGTTGAGATAGCCCGCGCGGTTCGCCACCTCGATCACCGAAAGGCGCGTTTCGCGCAGGAGCTTCGCGGCCAGGAGCATCCGCCGGTGGGCCGTATACTGCGAAATGCTCTCACCGAACACGCCGGAGAAATAGTTTTTCACGCTGCTCTCGCTCACAGAGAAGCGCTCGGCAAATTCGCGCGCCGTGTGCTGCCGCGAGAGATCGGCGGAGATGATCTGCTCGTTCTGCCGGGCGATCTCCACCTGCGTTCGGGTATAGTATACCGCCGGTCCCGGCTGCACCGGCGCGCTCTCCGAGAGGAGCAGCGCGAGAAGGTCCACGACCGCGGTTTTCCGTCCCGCGGCAGCGCTGCCGCCGGCATTCGCATTGGCAAGCCGGTCGAGCAGTCCCTCCGGCAGGACCAGGGGTGCGAAAAACGTCTCCCCGTCCGGGCAATACCGTTCCCGCAGCCGCGCTATATCCACACCGAAGCCCTCGCGCAGCAGCGGCAGCCCCTCCGCCGCCGTTTCCGGATCGATAAAAAGCTCTACGCCCTCGTACGCCCGGCCCGGATAGACGTATTCCTCCCGGGCGAACCGCTCCGTGAGCGAGATCTGCCCCGCGGTCTGAAAGACGCGGCGGTTATCGTTGAGCACCAGCTCGCAGCGGCCGCGAGAGCAGTAGTTGACGATAAGCGGCCCTCTCGCGTCCGGCGTGCTCACCTCCGGCTGCGGCGCGGGCCAGCGGGGTGCGTCCACGGCGATCTGCGCGAGCGTCACGCCCGGAAAGAGCGCATAAAAGCGCATCCGTCCGCGCCCGTCATCGAGCGCGAGACGTACCTCCGCGCCGTCCGGCTTTTCTTCCACCGTTACGCCGGGCACTGCCCGGCACTGTTCCAATATGTTTGCTGTGTTCATGGCTCTTCCCTCTTTGGAGTCAATGTCGTTTTGGAGCAAAAATGCCGCGCGGCGGTAGACGGCGGCTTTCGTTCCCTGCTATAATCCTCCACGAGTTAGGCGAAGCTAACCGAAAGAAATGGAGGACGAAAGAATGAACGAAAAAATTCAGGCGAAAGACCTTATCAGTCTCGGTCTTTTCACCGTGCTGTACTTTGTACTCGGCTGCTGCGTGGCGATCCCCATCGGCTTCGTGCCGGTCTTCCTGCCGGTGCTCGGCGCGCTCTGGACGCTCATCACCGGTATTCCCTTCATGCTGTACGCCGTGCGCGTGAAGAAGTTCGGTCTCGTGACGATCATGGCGATCCTTTCGGGTCTGCTCATGGGTCTGACCGGCATGGGCTACTGGGGCATTCTCACGGGCGCAGTGTTCGGCGTGCTCGGCGATCTCATTCTGAAGTCGGGCGAGTACCGCAGCGCGAAGAAAACGATCCTCGGCTACGGTGTGTTCAGCCTGTGGATGGTCGGCACATACATCCCCATGTACTTCATCGTTGAGCAGTCCCGCGCAGACTTTGCCGCGAGCTTCGGCGAGGAATACGCCGACAAGGTCATGTCCGTCATGCCGATGTGGAGCCTCATCCTTGTCGTTGCGGGTATCTTTGTCTTTGCGATCCTCGGCGGTCTGCTCGGCAAGGCCGTACTCAAAAAGCACTTCGTCAAGGCCGGTATCGCTTGATGGAAGCATCGGATCGCACCGCAAAGCGGCGCGGCCTGCTGCTCGATCCCCGCACGAAGCTTTTGATGCTTATCACCGTAACGTCGCTGATGCTGTCTACCGGCAACAGCGGCGTTATGAACATCGTCAAGCCCGTGCTGAGCATCCTGCCGTTTGCGCTGCTGCTCACGGAGGGGAAATGGAAGACGGCGGCAAAGTATCTCGTGCTCTACGCCGTCTGCTTTGCGCTCGAGCGGCTCGCGCTCTACCGTCTTTCGGGGCTCATATCGTTCCTGCTGCTGGCCGTGTGCTCGATCATGACGCGCTTCGCCCCCGGCATTATGATGGGCGCGTTCCTCATCGCTTCCACATCCGTGAGCGATTTTATCGCCGCAATGAAGCGGATGCATATCTCGGAAAAGATCATCATCCCGCTCTCGGTCATTTTCCGCTTTTTCCCCACGATCGGCGAAGAGAATCGCGCCATTGCCGACGCCATGCGCATGCGCGGCATCCGCTTCGGCGGGAAGCATCCGGGACGGATGATCGAATACCGGCTTGTCCCGCTGATGATCTCCGTGGTGAAGATCGGCGACGAGCTCTCCGCCGCGGCGCTCACGCGCGGTCTCGGCGCGCCCGTGCGCCGCACGGATATCTGCAAGATCGGCTTTCATGCGCAGGATCTCGTGATGATCGCCGTGTGCCTTGCGGCCTTTGTTCTTACGTTCGGAAGCAGGTGGCTTGGATGATCGAGATCAAAAACGTATCGTTTTCGTATAAGTCCGGCGCAGCTTCCGGCGGCGTGCGCGACGTGTCGCTCAGCGTTCCGGACGGGCAGGTCGTTGTGCTGTGCGGCGAGAGCGGCTGCGGAAAAACAACGCTCACGCGCCTCATCAACGGTCTCATCCCGCATTATTTTGAAGGCACGCTCACGGGCAGCGTGGAAATTGACGGGCAGAACGTCACCGCGCAGCCGCTCTATGATACAGCGCAGCTCGTCGGGAGCGTGTTCCAAAATCCGCGCTCGCAGTTTTTCAATGTGGACACCACGAGCGAGATCACGTTCGGCTGCGAAAATCTTGGCATGCCGCGGGAAGAAATTCTCCGGCGGCTCGATCATACCGTATCTGTTCTGCATATGGAAAAGCTACTCGGCCGCAGCATCTTCGAGCTGTCCGGCGGCGAAAAGCAGAAGGTCGCGTGCGCCGGGGCGTTCATCATGGAGCCGGACGTTTTCGTGCTCGACGAGCCGTCCGCCAATCTGGACGCCGACGCTGTGCTCGATCTGCGCGAAATGATCGCGTATCTCAAATCGATCGGAAAAACCGTCGTGCTCTCGGAGCACCGGCTCTATTATCTGCACAGTCTCGCGGACCGGTATGTGTATCTCAAGAATGGGCGCATCGCCGGAGACTACACGAGCGAGGCGTTTGAGGCGCTCGGCAGTGAGGCG
>CAVEPP010000252.1:0-1522 GCA_963617605.1 Alloprevotella sp.
CATAAAAACCGGAAGGAAGCGGACGTCATGCCGAAGATCATCGATAATCTCGAAGAGAATATCCTTTCCGCAGCGCGCCATCTCGTGGCCGAGCAGGGCTATGCCGCCGTGACGATGCGCGCCATTGCGAAAGAGTGCGGCATCGCCGTCGGCACGTTTTATAATTACTACCCCTCCAAGGACGCGATGCTCGCCGCGTGTCTGCTGCACGACTGGCAGGCGGCGCTCGCGGCGGCGGGGGAAAGGACCGCCGCGGCGCGAAACGCGAAAGAGGCGGTGGAAGCGGTATTCGATGCCGTCCGCGCCTTTCAGGAGCAGAACCGCAGCATTTTCTCCGACGATGGCGCGCGCTCTTCCGCCGCCGGAGCGCTGCAAAAGCGCCACGCGCAGCTCAGAGCCCAGATTGCCGCGCTGCTCGAAGCGTCGTGCCGCCGCTTTTCCGATGCGCCGGACAGCGCGTTTCTCGCGGAATTTACCGCCGAGAGCATTTTGAGCTGGAGCGGCACAGATATTTCGTTCCCGCAGCTCTGGACGCTGCTGGAGCGGCTGTTTATCGAGTGAAAATTAAAATTACATAAGGAGGACCCCATTTATGAGCAGCTTTGAAAACCTGCGGATCGTGGACAACTTCTACCAGACCTCGCTGTATTACCCGATGCCCACCGTTGTTATCAGCACCCTTGCCGCGGACGGCTCCACATCGCTCGGCCCCTATTCCCTGATCGCGCCGTACTATGTGGCGGGCAAGGGCTACTACGCCATGCTCCTCAACTGCCGCAATTCCTCCAACACCGCGCAGCACATCCTCCGCACCGGCAAGTGCGCCATCAACTTCATCAACGACGACCCGAAGAACTTCAAGGAAGCCGTAAAGCTCTCCTGGCCGGGCGACGAGCCGAAGGACAAAATGCCCAACTGCAAGTTCCCGCTGGAAAAGAGTCAGATCATGGAGGAAAACCCGGACGATGTGCGCCCGATGGTGATCTCCGACGCGATCCAGGTGCTCGAATGCACGTGGATGCGCGAGCTGGACGGCGCCGACCGCGACCAGCCCGGCGAGCTGCACGGCTATGAGCCGCCGTATCACGACTTCAACGGTATCACGAGTCAGTTCGGCGCGCACTTCATTCTGCGCATCGACCGTATCCTGATGAAGAAGAAATACTCCGATGCGATCATCGCCGGTGTGAAGAGCCGCGATTTCCCGCCGCTGCCCATCGACTATGGCTACCGCGACAGCAAGAACTTCTGGTTCCACCGCCACCGCCGCATGCGCGCGGAGCTTCTGCCCATCCGCGAGGCGTCGCTCGAATCTGTGCGCTATGCCGCCGACCGCGCCGATGATAAGGTCAAATTCACCGATGACGCGCTCAAGACCATTCTGAACGTTCCCCGTGTGTTCCTGCCGCTCGTGCTCAAGGGCTGCGTGGACTGGGCGAAGGAGAACGGCGTCGAGCTTGTCACCGAGGAGCACATGAAGATCATCAACGACAAGCGCGCCAAGGAAAAGCAGAAGAAAAAG
>CAVEPP010000252.1:1532-3258 GCA_963617605.1 Alloprevotella sp.
ATGATATCCTCCGCCGGGCGGGATGATCCCACCCGGCGGAGAGAACGAGAAAAACAGGGAGGGCAGAATTTATGGAGTTTTCCGTTCCGATGGCACTGGCGGATTTCGTCCCGGTCGTCCTTTTTCTGATCGGCGCGATCCTTTTGCAGCGCGAGCT
Source organism: Alloprevotella sp. (assembly GCA_963617605.1). Classification (GTDB taxonomy): domain Bacteria; phylum Bacillota; class Clostridia; order Oscillospirales; family Oscillospiraceae; genus Apopatocola. Next base: position 1,690 of record CAVEPP010000252.1, read on the forward strand.
GTACCCCCGGCTCGGCAAGGGCCAGTTTGCCCTGTTCGCCGCCGGTACGATCGACGTGTTCTGCGCCGGGGCGCTCAAGGCGGTGTATAAGCTGCTGTACGCGCTCGGCGTGTGCGACTTCGCCAAGCTCAACGAAATGTTTTTCCCCGTGCAGTCGATTGGCTTCCTGCTCGCGGGACTTGCGATGGCGGCGTTTCTGTTCTATAAGCCGAAAAAGACGACGGTCTGCGGCGTCGCTGCGGCCCCCGCGCTCTACAGCGGCACGGCGCTTTTCGTCTCGCTCATGGTCATCGGGCTGGGACTTCTCGACGCCGGACTCATCGCGCTTGCGGCGCGGGCAAAGAAGCGCGGGATCATTGTGCTGCTCGTCGTGTCGTTCGTGTGCAGCCTCTGCATGGGCTATCTCTCCTCGCGGGATTTCTCCGCCACGGCGATGAACTGGATCGCCGAGGGCGTAAATATCGTCGGGCAGGGGACATTCCTCGCCGCTGCCGTCCTTCTCCGGAAAGCCGGAAAAGAGACCGCTGCCGCGGCATAATCTGATTACAAAGAAGGTTTTGTATTATGGTATTTCCCAAAACGATCTGGCTGGTGATCGCGGCGGCGCTGCTCATCAGCTCCATCGGCTTTAAAAAGTACGTCTGGTTCATCTCGCTCGGCTACGGCTTTTCGATCGCGGGCATCGGCATATTGCTGCTCGCGCTCTACGGCGGCCATCTGACGGCGGGCACGGCCATCTGCTGCGTACTGTTTATCCTCTACGGCTGCCGCCTAGGCGGCTATCTCCTCTACCGCGAGGTGAAGAGCTCAGCCTACAACAGTAAAATGAAAACCGAGATCAAGGACGGCAAGTCCATGACCTTCGGCGTGAAGTGCGCGATCTGGATCACGTGCGCGCTGCTGTACGCGCTGCAGGTGACGCCGGTGTTCTACCGCCTGGCGAACGGCGCGGGCACGGATGCCTGGTGCATCGCGGGCGCGGTCATCATGCTCTTCGGCGTGTGCTTTGAGTCCGCCGCGGACATCCAGAAGCAGAAGCTCAAAAAGATCAACCCGAAGCGCTTCTGCGATACGGGCCTCTTCCGCATCGTCCGCTGCCCGAACTATCTCGGCGAGATGCTGTTCTGGACGGGCGTGCTCGTCTCGGGTGCGAACATCCTGCGCGGCTGGCAGTGGCTGCCCGCCTTGCTCGGATACATCGGCATCGTGTTCGTGATGTTCTCCGGCGCGCGCCGTCTGGAGCTGCGCCAGAACAAGAGCTACGGCGCAGACCCGGAGTATCAGGCGTATGTGAAGAGCGTTCCCATTCTGCTGCCGTTCGTCCCGCTCTACAGCGTGGCGAAGTACAAATTCCTCGTGGCATAACAACTGAGATAATGAGATAAGATAAAAACCGGGTGCAGCCGTTTGAGATGGCTGCGCCCGGTTTTTGCAAATATGGAAACTGTGTGACGGGCATTTTGCCCGGCTGCACGCAAGTTTCATTTTTTTAAGACAAATTAGAGAGGTTAACAATCCGTCTGCGAAATATTCGGCCAGTTTTACGCATTTACAATAACGATTGGCGTG
>CAVEPP010000253.1:0-3254 GCA_963617605.1 Alloprevotella sp.
AGGAAGAACCGTTCATCGAAGATGCCACGCCGGCCGAGGATATTTCCATGGAGGACGGCTTCGCCGAGATCGGCATAGAGACTGTGCGCGAGCCGGTGCCGTTTGTCAAGCCGGAAAAGCTTCGCCGCGAGGATGTGGACGCTGCCGCGGACGAGATCGCCCAAACGATCGAGGGAACGGAGCAGGCGCCGGAATATCAGTACCCGCCCGTAGCGCTCCTTCGTGCCGGGGACGGCATCACGTCCGACGGCAGAGAAGAGGTAACACTCAATCGGGAACGGCTGGAAACAACGCTCCACAGCTTCGGCATTGGCGCTTCGGTCTCGGAGATCACCCGCGGACCGACGGTCACGCGCTACGATCTCGAACTCGAAGCTGGTGTAAAGCTCAATAAGCTCACCAACCTTGCGGGCGATCTGGCGCTCTCGCTCGGCGTTGTCAGCGTGCGAATTGCCCCCATTCCCGATAAAATTTCCACGGTCGGCGTCGAGGTGCCGAACAAGATCATCAGCACCGTATATCTGCGCGACATCATCGACTCGCCCGTTTTCCAGAATGCCGCTTCGAAGCTCAGCTTTGCCATCGGCAAAGACATCGGCGGAAACTGCATCGTCGGCAATATCGCCAAGCTTCCGCATATGCTCATCGCTGGTACGACCGGCAGCGGCAAGAGCGTGTGCATGAACAGCCTTATCCTCTCGCTGCTCTATAAGGCGACGCCGGATGAGGTGCGTCTGATCATGATCGACCCCAAAATGGTCGAGCTCGGTATCTATAACGGTATCCCGCACCTGTACATCCCGGTCGTGACCGATCCGAAAAAGGCCGCTGGCTCGCTGCAATGGGCAGTCGTGGAAATGATGAAGCGCTACCGGCTCTTCTCGGAGATCGGTGTGCGTGATCTCAAGGGCTACAACAACTATAAAACAAAGATCGGCGAGCCGACAATGCCGAATGTCGTCATTGTCATCGATGAGTTGGCCGACCTTATGATGACCGCCGCCAAAGAGGTTGAGGAGAGCATCTGCCGCGTGGCACAGATGGGCCGCGCTGCCGGTATGCATCTCATTATCGCCACGCAGCGTCCCTCTGCAGACGTCATCACCGGCCTTATGAAGGCCAACATTCCGAGCCGTATCGCGTTTGCTGTTTCGAGCTCGCTGGAATCGCGTATCATCCTTGATAACCCCGGCGCGGAAAAGCTCATCGGCATGGGCGATATGCTTTACGCTCCGCTCGGCTGCGGAAAGCCGCTGCGCGTGCAGGGCGCGTTCGTCTCCGACGAGGAACGCGAGCAGGTCATCAATTTCATCAAACAGGGAACGACGCCGGAATACGATGACGAAATTCTCCGCCATATCGAGAAGGCTGCTGCCGGAAAGGACGTGCCGGGGGATAAGGACGAGGACAACTCCTCCGCTGCGCTGGACGATAACCCGTTCAGTGGCTGTGATGAGCTGCTTCCGCAGGCGGTGGACGTCATTCTCGATACAAAGCAGGCGTCCGTTTCCATGCTGCAGCGCCGTCTGAAGCTCGGCTATTCCCGCGCCGCTCGTCTTGTTGACCAGATGGAGGAGCTTGGCATCGTCGGCCCGTTTGAAGGCTCCAAGCCGCGTCAGCTCCTCATCACGCGTGAGCAATGGCAGGAGATGAGCATGTCCGGCCGCACGCCGATGGAGCAGCTCATTGAGGAGCAGAAGGACGATTTCTCCGCGGAGGAACCGCATCTATGATCCTTTCCGACGGTGAAGTGCGCGCTATGAGCGCGCTGGCGCTCGCCCATATGGGCGACGCTGTATATGAAATTCTTGCCCGGCGGGAGGTCTGCCGCTCCGGTAAGTTGACCGCCGGTCAGTTGCACCGGCAGACCATTCAGTATGTATCCGCCCCGGCGCAGGCACGCGCGGCGGAAAAGATCCGCCCGCACCTGACGGGCGAGGAGGACGCCGTATATCGCCGCGGACGCAATGCCCACAGCCATGCCGCACCCCGCGCTGCGACGGAGGCGGAGTACCACGCCGCCTCCGGGCTGGAGGCACTGTTCGGCTGGCTCTATCTCCGCGGACAAAACGAGCGGATCGAAGAACTCTTTGCTATCATTTTGGAGGAAAACGATGCCTCTGGACGCCATACTGCTGACGGCGCTGCGCCGTGAGCTGGAAAACTCCCTTCTGGGAGCAAAGATCGACAGAATCAGCATGCCGGAAAAGGACGTGCTGATCCTGTCCGTACATTCCCGCGAGCAGGGAAGCCGCCGTGTGCTGATCTCCGTCCGGCCGGGAAGCGCCCGTATTTCGCTCACGGAGCAGACCATGGAAAATCCGCCGCAGCCGCCGATGTTCTGCATGCTGCTGCGCAAATACCTGATCGGTGCGCGCATCACGGCGCTGGAACAGCCCCTCGGCGAGCGGCTGCTTATCCTGCGGCTGGATACCGTGGACGAGCTCAACTGCCGCGGGGAGAAAACGCTCGTGCTTGAACTGATGGGCAAGGGGCTGAATCTCCTTCTGCTCGACGGCGACGGGCATATATTGGACTGCATCCGCCGCGTGGATTATGAGGACCCGAACCGCCGCGCGCTGCTGCCAGGACTTTTCTATACGCTGCCGCCGCAGCAGGAAAAGCCGTCGTTTTTCCGGACAGAGAGGGAAGAGTGCGAGCGGCTGCTCGCACGCGCCGACCGGACGCAGCCGCCGGACAAGTGGCTGCTCGATACGTTCGGCGGCCTCTCGCCGCTTCTTTGCCGGGAACTTTCGCTTGGCGGCTGGGAGGGACTTTCCGCCGCGCTTGACGCGCTGCGCGCGCGCATCGAGACCGGAGACTTCACGCCGGTGATGATCTCCATCGACGGCATGCCGAAGGACTATACGTTCCAGCCGGTATACCAGTACGGCAGCCGCGCCGAGCTGACGGAGTTTTCGTCGTTCAGCGAGCTTCTGGATACGTTTTACCGCAAAAAAGATCAGCAGGAAAATCTGCGCCGCCGCAGCGCCGATCTTACGCGCACGGCAAAAACGGCGCGGGACCGCCTCCTGCGCAAGATCGCGGCGCGCGAGCAGGAACTGCTCGAAACGGAGAAGCGCGAGGAATACCGCCGCCGCGGGGATCTTATCACGGCAAATATGTACCGCCTGAAGCGCGGCATGCGCTCTTTTGAGGCGCAGGACTACTACGAACCGGACTGCCCGACCGTCACCGTGCCGCTCGACGAGCGAAAAACACCGCAGCAGAACGCGGCTTACAATTATAAGCTC
>CAVEPP010000254.1:0-3234 GCA_963617605.1 Alloprevotella sp.
CCCGTATATCACGGTGACGGCAGTCGGCAAAAATGAGCACGGGCAGCGCAGAGCGACCGTGCTCTTTGTGCTCAATTATGGCCGCTCCCCAGAGTACGGGAAAATCACGGGGACATACTTTTGGACAAACGCTGTTCGCGCGGCAAATAAGCGCGCGAACAAGGAAATCGAAAAACTGCTAGAGCAGAAGCTAAAAGAAAGGGGCTTAGCATAAATGCCAAGTTTTGACTTGAGAGGTATCCGGGCGGGCAAATACAAGAACACGTCCGGGACCGTATCCTACGAAAACCCGACTGAGGTCGGCGACGCCATGAGCGCCAATCTGGAGCTTAGATTCGCAGAGGGACGCCTCTATGCAGAATCCAAGCTCGCGGAGTACATCAAGCTTGCGACCGGCGGAACGATCTCGCTGGCGGTAAAGTACATCAAAAAGGCTGCACAGGTGATGTTTTACGGGTGCAGCACGGACACGAGCAAGGATAATCTGAAATTTACGGCGAAGGACATTGCGAACTATGTCGGCGTCGGCTTTTACGCGCCGGACAAGATCGACGGCGTGACAAAGTACACATGTGTGTGGGTGCCAAAGGTGCTCTTCGGCCCGCCGTCCCTCGCCTATCAGACCAAGGGCGAAAACATCCAGTTCAACACGCCGACCACGACGGGCGAATTCTTGGCGGACGACTCCACATCCGAGTTGCTGCTCGAGACGGAGACGGTGGACAGCGCCGAAGCGGCGGTAACGTGGATCAAGGGAAAGCTTGGTGAGACTTGATGGAGACGACCAAGCCGAAAACCGTTGATTATGAGTACGAGGGCCGCAAATACCGGCTCACATGCAACATGGCAGTCATCGGCGACGTGCAGGTAGCATATAACGGGAAGCTTCTGCAAGCGCTCAACCAAACCGGCGGGTACAAGAGCACGCTCACCTTTTTGGCGGCCATGCTTACAGATGCGGCGGACTCTCAGGGGATCAAGGACGAGTACGGCCTCCCGCTGGTGTTTACCGCGCGGGAGATCGGGCGCAAGCTTACGCTGCGGGAGGTAAACGAAGTCGGACGGCAGATCTGGCCGCTGATCGAAGACGCGGTTATGGGCAGGCAGGACGACGACGCGCAGGAGGACGCGGGAAAAAACTGACACAGCCGGGGAAATCAAAGCGAGAGGGCATTGATTTCCCCGGCTATCTCGCGTTTTGGCTCTTCCGGATGCACCTGCCGGAGCGGGATTTCTGGAAAAACATGACGCCGCATCGGATCAATCTGCTGTTGGAGGCTTTGGAGCCGCCGAAAAAGCAGGAGGAGCCGAAGAGCCTAGCGGCATATCTCAGCGGAGGGACATAATATGCCAAATATCAGCACGAGGTTTACACTCGCGGGCGAAAAAGAGTATAAACAGGCACTATCAGAGATCGGAAACGGTATGCGTGTGCTGGACTCCGAGATGCGCAAAGTGCAGTCCGCTTATGCGCAGAATGCCGACAGCGTGGAGTCGCTGGCAGCACAGAATGACGTGCTTGAGCGTAAGATCTCATCGCAGACTGAAAAAATCGAATACCTCAAGGCGGCTTTGCAGCAGTCCGCCGAGAAATACGGCGAATCAGACAAGCGGACGATGCAGTGGCAGGCAAGCCTAAACAATGCCGAAGCAGAGCTGAACAACCTCAACAACAAGCTGGATGAGAACAAGGAGAAAATAGAAGAATCCGGGCAGGAGACCGGGAATCTCGGCGACGTTGTGGGCGGGCTTACAGAAAAGTTTGGGATAAAGCTGCCGGAGGGAATGCAGAAAAGCATGAACTCCATGGGAAGCCTGAACACAACATCTGTAAAAATTGCGGGCGGATTCGTGGCGCTGGCCGTAGCTATCGCAAAGGTGGAAAAGGCGCTGATCCAGATGACGCGCGAATCGGCAGAAGCCGCCGACGACATTATGACGCTCTCATCCGTGACCGGCATGTCGACGGACTCCATACAGGAGCTTAATTACATGGCCGATCTGACGGATGTATCCATGGATCGGATCAAGGACAGCCTCAAGGAGACCACCAACAAAATGCAGGAGGCCGCGACGGGCACGGGCGACGCCTATGAGGCATACCGCAAACTCGGCGTGGAGATCACCGACGTGGACGGCCAGCTGCGCAGCGCGGAGGATGTATTTTACGATACCATTGATGCGCTGGGGAATATGCGAAACCAGACGGAGCGGGACGCGCTGGCAATGGACCTTATGTCCGAGTCGGCGCAGGAGCTGAATCCGTTGATCGAGCTGGGCAGCGAGAAGATCAAGGAATACGCACAAGAGGCACACAACATGGGCGCGGTGCTCGACGAAGATGCGCTTCAAGCGCTGCAAGAAGTGGACGACGCATACTCCCGCCTGCAAAAAACGCAGGAGGGCGCAAAGAATCAGCTTTCCGCCGAATTTGCGCCGTATCTCACGGAGTTTTATGAGAAAATCACGAAACTTATCAAGGACGGCGGACAGGCGCTCAAGGACTCCGGAATTGTGGACTCCTTCGGTATGCTTCTAGAAACACTGGGCGACATCATATCCCCTGTTGACCAGCTCTCTTCGGATACCGTCCCCAAGATCACAGAGGCGCTTCGCCCATTGGCCGAGATCATGGCGGGAATCGCGGACACCATTGATTTTATCAGCGGCGCGGTAACGGTTCTAACGGCGAGTGACTGGAACACACTGTCCAGCGGGTGGAACAAAATGACAAAGGCGACGGGACTCGGATATTCCTATGGCAACGGAAACCACACACAAACGCTCAAGGAAAAGTGGGAGCAGACCGACGTCAACAACGCGACCGCCGCGAACGGCTACGGCCAGTATTACGCAAATGGTAAATGGTATTCCAATTATGACAGCTACCTCCGCGACGAGTGGGAAAAATCCGGGACGGGGACGACCTTTGAGTATTGGAAAATGCAGAAGGGCTATAACGCTTCCGGCACGGACTACTGGCGCGGGGGCCGGACGCTGATCGGCGAATACGGCCCGGAGGAAGTTGTGCTGCCGCAGGGTACGCGCATTCTGACGGCGCAGGAGACCCGGCAGGCGTCGGGCGGCGATACGTTTTACATCACGATCCCGGCCAACACAGTAAAGGAATTTAACGATATCGTCAACATCGCGCGGAATAAGCGAAGAACGGACAGGATGGGGGTGCCGGAGTGAGTACGCAGCTAAAGTTGTATGCAACGGCGTTCGCGGTGC
>CAVEPP010000255.1:0-3230 GCA_963617605.1 Alloprevotella sp.
CAAATAAAAAGCCGCCCCCGGTAGGGGGCAGCCTGTAATGGTGTTGCGATTGGCGAACTTTTTCATGCGCCTTGAGGCGCGGCTGTCCTTTGCCCTTATAGGGCTTGTGCAAGCCACCGGCTACGCCGGTGGTCTTGACTCTCTTTTCTATGGTGCACTCCGCCGGTTTTCCGGCGTCCCTTCCCGCGCCTTGGCTTTTTTTGAAAAAACGTGCGCAATTCTTACAAAGGGATTGCTATCTTCCGCCGGACTGACTAAAATAGACGGGAACACTGCAAAGGGAGCATTTACCATGGATCAGGATAAAATAAATATTCTGCGTGTCTTTCAGCTGGATGGAACGCCGGTCTCCTGCGAAGACTACTGCAGCGGGCATGTGAACGTCACCTTTCTTGTCGTGACGGACACCGGACGCCGGTATATCCTGCAGAGGATCAATCATCACGCCTTCCGCAATGTGCAGGCGCTTTCGGAAAACATCGCGGCGGTAACGGAGTTTCTGCGTTCCAAAACGGACGATCCTCGCGGCGTCATGTCGCTCATCCGAACGAAGGACGGCGCGCCCCACACCCGTTATGGGGACGAATACTGGCGTGTATATGATTATGTGGACGGGACAATCTGCCTCCAGCAGCCGGAGACCGACGAGGATTTCTATCAGGCCGCTCTCGGATTCGGCACGTTTGCACAGCTTCTCTCTGACTTTCCGGTAGATCAGCTCCACGAGACCATTCCGAACTTCCACAACACGCCCGACCGCTACCGTCTTTTCTGCGAGGCGATCGAGCGCGACGCAGAGCACCGCGCCGCAGCCGTGCAGCCGGAGATCGATTTTGCTCTTGCGAGAGAGGCGGAAATGGCGACCATCCAGAACACCCTCGCCGCCGGAGAGATTCCCCTCCGCGTTACGCACAATGACACGAAGCTCAACAACGTTCTTTTGGACGCGCAGACGCGAAAGGCGCTCTGCGTCGTGGATCTGGACACCGTAATGCCCGGCTCAAGCCTCTACGATTTCGGCGACGCCATCCGCTACGGCGCTTCGACCGCGGCAGAAGATGAGCGCGATCTCTCCAAGGTCGAAATGAGTCTGGAACGCTTCCGCGTTTTCACGCGCGGATATGTCCGCGCCTGTCCGAATCTGACCGCCAGAGAGCTGGAGCTTCTCCCGCTGGGTGCGAAAACCATCACAGTGGAGTGCGGCGTGCGGTTTCTCACCGATCATCTCGACGGTGATCTGTACTTCTCCATCCACCGCGAAGGACAGAATCTTGACCGCGCGCGGACCCAGTTCAAGCTTGCAGCAGACATGGAGCGTAAGTGGAGCGAAATGCAGCGCATCGTCGCCGAGGAAACGAAGGCATAAATTTCAACATACCGCCGGATGGGATATTCCGGCGTAAAGACAGCCAATAGTGGCAGCCGGTCTGCCGGAGATTTGCATGCACAGGAGGATGACATCATGCTTTTTACCAATGCCAATCTGTTTGTTGACGGGCACTTTCAGCGCGGCGCGTTCCGCGTGGAAAACGGGCGCTTTTCGGAAATTCTTCACGATGCCGCCGGAGACGGGATCGACCTGCATGGGCAGTATGTGATCCCCGGTCTGGTGGACATCCACAACCACGGCAATTCCGGCGCGGACTTTTCCGACGGCAACTATGACGGTCTTGTCAAAATGGCAAAGTATCTCGCGGCGAACGGCGTCACGAGCTTTGCCCCCGCATCCATGACGCTGCCCTACGACGTGCTGGAAACCGCCTACGAAACTGCCGCCGCGCTCAAAAAGGCTGCACCGGACGGCTGCGCGCGGCTCATGGGCATCAACATGGAAGGGCCTTTCTTCTCCGAGAAGAAAAAAGGCGCGCAGAACGCAAGCTATCTCCGGCTGCCGGACTACGCTGCGTTTGAACGCCTGTATAACGCCTCCGAAGGTCTGCTCCGCATCGCGGACATCGCCGCGGAGCTGCCCGGCGCGGTCGAGTTCACGGAAAAGGCCTCGAAGCTCTGCACCGTGTCTATCGCGCACACGGACTGCACCTATGAGGAAGCCAGTGCCGTTTTCGACGCCGGTGCTTCCCATCTGACGCACCTTTATAACGCCATGCCCGGCATCCACCACCGCAAGCCCGGCCCCATCGGGGCGGGATCCGAGCGCGAAAATGTTGTCGCGGAGCTCATCAGCGACGGATATCACATCCACCCCAGCGCCGTGCGGATGGCGTTCAAGCTCTTCCCCGGCCGCATCTGCCTCATTTCTGACGCGCTGCGCTGCTGCGGTATGCCGGACGGACAGTATATGCTCGGCGGGCAGGACGTTTTCCTCAAGGGCGGTGTTGCAAAGCTCGCCGACGGAACGATCGCCGGGTCCGCCACCAACCTTTACGAATGCATGCAGCGTGCCGTATCCTTCGGCATCCCGGCGGAACAGGCGATTTTGAGCGCAACGATCATCCCGGCGCGGGAGATCGGGCAGGATGCAGAGATCGGCTCCATCGCCGTCGGAAAGCTCGCCGACTTTGTCGTGTGCGACGCCGCGCTGAACCGGAGCGCCGTATATCTCGGCGGAAAGGCACTATGAGAAGCTACACAATAGCAAGAACTTCCGGTGCGCCCGAATGGGATGCAATAGCGCCGCTGCGCGCGGACTGCGTACTGTGGGAGCCGGACTGCGGCATCCGCATGGAGCAGAAGCTCTGCTATGACGATACCGCGCTCTATGTTTTTCAGCGCGCGTGGGAATCGGACATCCGCGCGGAGTACAACGCCCCGCTCAGCCCCGTCCACGAGGACAGCTGCATGGAGTTTTTCTTCTCTTTCGCCGGCGATGGACGTTATGTAAACTTTGAGATCAACCCCAACGCCTGCATGGAGCTTGGCTTCGGCCCCGACCGGCACGAGCGCGTCCGGCTCTGCCACAAGTCCGAGCGGGAAACTTTCCGCCCCGTCTGTACCAGGATGTCGGATGGCTGGACAGCGGAATACCGCATCCCGCTTTCGTTTCTGCGCATCCTCTATCCGGATTTCGTGCTGCACTCCGGCGTATCCTTCCGCGCCAACTGCTACAAATGCGGCGACAAAACGACGCGGCCGCACTTTCTCGCGTGGAACGCCGTGGAAACGGCAGCGCCCGATTTTCACCGCCCCGAATTTTTCGGAAAAATGATCTTGGCATAAAAAGTAACCCCCCAGTAAAACTGGGGGTTCTTCCTATGCGGGCGAAGCCCTCT
>CAVEPP010000256.1:0-3210 GCA_963617605.1 Alloprevotella sp.
CTGGCAGTAATAGAGCCAGAGCATCACGATGACGACCGTAACGAGACTGCCGTACGTGCCGTAGCTCCCTGTGGCGGAGACCCACGTGGAAAACGCCCATGAGAAGATCGACCAACCGGCCGCGGCGGTCAGCGCACCGGGCAATACCTCGCCGGAGCGCGGGCGAAGTCCGGTGCTCCAGCGGAAAATGGCGGCAAAGAAGATCGTCAGCACCGCGATGACGACCACAAACCGGAAATGCAGCAGAAACGAGAAGAATGACTGCGAGCCGGGCAGGTACTTTTCCACCAGCGCTTTGATCTGCTGGCCGAAGCCGCCGAGCACGATCGAAAGGATCATCATAAGCAGCATCCCGAGCGTATAGATGATGCCGCGGGCGCGGCGCATCAGAAATCCGGCGCGGCGCGGCTGCTCGTAGATATCCTCCAAACCGCGGATGAGCGAGGAAAAGCCCATGGCCGACGACCAGATCGTCGCCACAATGGAGATACTCAAAACGCCGATGCCGCTGCTGTAAACGTCCGCGATGATGACGCGGATGAGCTGATTCATAGAGTCCGGCAGCACGGGCGCGACCGCCGTGAGAAGCTGTTCCTCGGTGATAGACGTATAAGGCAGAATGGACACGCACAAAATGACGATGGGCACGATCGAAAGAAAAAACCAGAATGCCGTCGAGGCGGCGATCGTAGCGATCTGCCGCCGGCCCATGTAGTCCGATATGTGCTGAAAATTTTTGATCAGTTTACGAATCTTTTCCATAGCGCGGATTATATCCTATTTTCTCTCGCGTAGCAAGCGAAAAATGGCGCGGTATTTACTTTCGGCACGGAATCGTGTAGTATGAAACGGGTGATGCATATGAAAATGAAAAAAATGACGGCGCTGCTCCTTGTTATGGCGCTCCTTTCCGTAATTCTCTGCGGCTGCGGCGCAGACGACATGGCGATCAGCGAAGCTGCCAGCGGCGGCAGCGTGAGCGAGGCGCTTTCCTCGGCACTGGCGGGGCCGGAACCTGCCATGGAGCCCGACGGTATCCACGCCGACGTGGACTACGCCGATATGACATGGTATGTCTACGACACCGGGGAATTCTTCAACCAGGCGGAGCGTCTCGGCGAAACGGCGGACGATGACGAGGTGATCGAGCTCTATGATTGGCTGATGGCGGAGTATGCGAAGGTGTACACGCTCAACAATCTCGCCTATATCGACTTTTATGCCCATCCGAACGACGATACAATCAGCGACGCCTGCCAGCAGCTCGACAGCATTCTCAATGAGACGTACGATGCCCTCTGCACTGCGCTCTCCGACGCGCTCAGCGGCCCGGCGGCCAACGCATTGGAATCGTATATCGGCTCGGACAAGGCGGATGCCCTGCGCTATTATGACGAGCAGACCGACCGCGAGCGGGAGATCAGCGACCGTGTTTCGGAGCTGACGCTGCAATACAATACCCTCATCATGGAAAATCTGAGCTTCAGCGAGGAGACCGAGAAGATCGGCGCGCTCTACCGTGAGCTGGTGGATCTCCACAACGAAGAGGCAGCCCTCGCTGGATATGATAGCTATGCCGACTACGCCTATGAGATAAGCTACGGGCGCGACTTTACGCCCGACGATGCCGCGGCGCTCTGTGAGGCGGTGAAGCCGTATGCGAGAGAATATTTCTCGTCGCTTTATACCCACGAGGCGACGTATACTGATTTCTCCGTGAATACCGATCTTTCCGAATCGGAGCTTGTCGGCCTCGTCACAAAGTTCATGCCGCGCGTTTCCGACGGCGCGGCAGAAGCGGCGCAGTACATGAAAAAGCACGGGCTGTACTTCATGGACAGCGCAGACCGCGTCAGCGATATGGGCTTTACCACGACGCTCGATCAGTACAATGCGCCGTTAATCTATCTCGCGCTCTACGGGAACGAGTACGATATTCAAAGTATGTTCCACGAGTTCGGCCATTATTACGACGCCTATGTGAACCCCACGCCGGATATCCTGCTGAGCGTCGGCTCGCTGGACATTTTCGAGATCCATTCCACCGGTATGGAGGCCCTCTCTACCGGCTGGTATGACGAGGTCTACGGCGGCGAGGACGATTTGGCCCGCATTAAGTTTTTGGATAACGCGCTCTATACCGTTTTTACCGGCTGCATGTTCGATGAGTTCCAGCGCGCGGTCTATGCCGATCCGTCCCTGACGCCGGAGCAGATCGATCAGACATTCACGTCCATTGCGCGCTCTTACGGCCTGCGCTCCTTCGGCAAGGAGTTTTCGCATTACTGGATGCAGGTCAACCACAACTTTGAGTCACCCTTCTATTATATCAGCTACGCCGTGAGCATGCTCGCCTCGCTGCAGATCTACGAAATGGCGGAGAACGATTGGGCGGAGGCGGCGGACTTCTATAACGATCTCGTCTCGCTCGGCGCTTTCGATTATACCTACTGCGAGCTGCTTGACAAGGTCGGTCTCGAATGCTTCACCGACGGTCTGCCCGCGTGCGTCCCGCAGGCGGTGGAGGATATGGAAACGATCTGTCTCGCGTGGGATGAAGCAGCCTAAACTAAAAAAGGCTCCCTCTGACGAGGGAGCTGTCAGCCGGAGGCTGACTGAGGGAGAGAAAAACCACGAACTTCCGCGCAAAACGTCTCTCCCTCCGTCAAAATCTTCGATTTTGCCACCTCCCTCGTCAGAGGGAGGCTGTTTATATTAAATGTACCCGCGGACAAGCGACACGCTCAGCGTGAAAAATTCGCGCATCGCATAGTGGATGAAGCCGAACACGGTCGAGCGCGCTGGGACGCCGTAAAATGTGAAGGCGCCGTTTTTCCGCGCCAGACACAGCGCGCGGAAAACGTGAAAGTCGTTTGTGACAATGCCGACGCTCTCGACATCCGTCCCCAACGTACGCAGCATGGGGAGACTGTAGCGCATGTTCTCCTCCGTGCTCGTGGAGCGGTCCTCCAGAAGGATGCGGTCGGGGTCGATGCCGTCCGCGACGAGATAATCGCGGATACATTCCGCCTCGCTCATCGGCTCGTCCTCGCCCTGCCCGCCGGAGGCAATGCATACCGTATCCGGATTATCCTCCAGATAGACGCGCGCGGCGCTGATGCGCTGCCGCAGCGATCCGCTTGCGCCGTTTTCATCGACTCTCGCGCCGAGAACGATGATGACATCCAGCCCCTCCGGGGGCTTCTGGAA
>CAVEPP010000257.1:0-3202 GCA_963617605.1 Alloprevotella sp.
CCGTTATTTCATGGACAGCAATCTTTTTGACCACATCAACATCGACAAAGCCAACGCCTATGTTGCGAAGGGTACCGGCGACGTAGAGGAGAATCTCCGCGAGTTCAACGCCGTGCTCGACCGCACCGACATCGACGTGCAGGTGCTCGGCGTCGGCCCGGACGGTCATCTCGGCTTCAATGAGCCGGGCGACACGCTCTGCGACGGCGCGCACAAGGAGGTGCTCGACGAGAGCACCATCGACGCCAACCAGCGCTTCTTTGCCTCGCGCGATGATGTGCCGCGCTACGCACTCACCATGGGCATGGGCAACATCCTGCGCGCGAAAAAACTCCTTATGATCGTCTCCGGTCATAAGGAGGACGCAATGCGCCGCCTTCTTCTCACCGACAGCATCGACCCGCACTGCCCGGCAACATTCCTGCGTCTGCACCGCGACGCCGTGGTGCTGCTTGAGCGCTCTCTCGCCGACGTGATCGGCTATAAGGCGTAAGTTTCAACCGAAAAAAGCTCCCCTGCGGGTCATGCCCGCAGGGGACGCCCTGTTTTTGTTTTCTTTGGAGGATATTCTTTTATGTGTGGAATCGTAGGATTTACCGGCTCGCAGGCGGCGGCCCCGCTGCTGCTGGACGGGCTGCGCAAGCTCGAATACCGCGGGTATGACAGCGCCGGCATCGCCGTGCAGAAGGATGGCGAGCTGCATATGATCAAGGCGTCCGGCCATATCGACGCTCTCGCGGAGAAAACGCAAAACGGCGCGCTGCTGCCCGGTTCTTCCGGCATTGGCCACACCCGCTGGGCGACGCACGGCGCGCCCACCGACACCAACGCGCACCCGCATATGTCCGCCGACGGCAAATTTGCCATCGTCCACAACGGCATCATCGAAAACTACGCGGCGCTGCGCGACGAGCTCAAGAGCAAGGGCTTCGTATTCCAGAGCGAGACCGACACCGAGGTCATCGTGCATCTGCTGGACATGTACTATACCGGCGATCTCAAAGCCGCCGTGCTGCACACCGCCGCGCGGCTCGAAGGCTCCTACGGTCTCGGCGTTCTCTGCGCCGACCAGCCGGGGACGATCTGCGCCGTGAAAATGGCGTCACCGCTCATTCTCGGTGTAGGTGTGGGCGAAAACTTCTTCGCCTCCGACGTGACCGCGCTCGTGAGCCACACCAAAAACGTGATCTATCTGGAGGACGGCGAGTTTGCCGAGATAACGCCCGACTCCATTTCCATTTATGACAGCACCGGCGCGCCGGTGCACCACAGCGTTTCCCGCATCGTCTGGGATATCGAAGCCGCGGAAAAGGGCGGCTACGAGCACTTCATGCTCAAGGAGATCATGGAGCAGCCCCGCGCGCTCAAGGCGACAATCGCCCCGCGCATCAAAAACGGGAAGATCGTCCTCGATGATTTTGACGAGGCGTTCCGCGCCGACTTCCGGTACATCAACCGCATCGTCATCACCGCGTGCGGCAGCGCGTACCATGCCGGGTGCGTCGGGCGGTACATGATCGAATCGCTCTGCCGCGTGCCGGTGGAGGTCGATGTGGCAAGCGAGCTGCGCTACCGCCATCCGATCGTGGATGAGCACACACTGCTCATCGCCGTTTCTCAGTCCGGCGAGACCGCCGACACCATTGCCGCCATCCGCGAATGCAAGGCGCACGGCGCGCGCGTGCTCACGATCGTCAACGTCGTCGGCAGCACCGTGGCAAAGCTCGGCGACTATGTCATGTATACCTGGGCCGGTCCCGAGATCGCCGTTGCCACCACGAAGGGCTACACCACGCAGATCGCCGTGCTCGACCTGCTCGCCGTATGGATGGCCAACGAGCGCCGGACGCTCACCGCGCCGCGGTATGCTGAGCTCGTTGCCGGTATTGCGGACTTGCCCGAGCGCACGCAGCGCAGTATTGACCTGAACCCGCAGGTCAGCTACCTCGCCGAGCGCTACTGCGGCAACAGCTCGCTCTTCTTCATCGGGCGCAACATTGACTACGCCGTCGCGCTCGAAGCCTCGCTCAAGCTCAAGGAGATCTCCTACATCCATTCCGAGGCGTATGCCGCCGGAGAGCTCAAGCACGGCACCATCGCGCTCATCGATCCGGGCCGTCTCGTCGTTTCGCTCGCGTGCTACGAGGAGCTGTTTGACAAGACGATGTCCAATATCAAGGAGGTCAAGGCGCGCGGAGCAAAAGTCCTCGCCGTGGTGAACGAGGGCAACCGCCGCGTGTTCGCCGAGGCGGACGACGTGCTCTTCGTCCCCGTGACCGATCCGCTCTTCTCCGCCATCCCGGAAATTCTTCCCCTCCAGCTCTTCGCCTATCATGTTGCCCGCTGCAACGGCTGCGACATTGATAAGCCCCGCAATCTTGCCAAATCCGTCACCGTGGAGTGATTCGCATGAAAGACGTTTACGAAAATCCCCTGTGCTCGCGCTACGCTTCGGAGCAGATGCAGCATCTCTTCTCCCCGCAGTGGAAGTTCTCCACGTTCCGCCGTCTCTGGCTCGCGCTCGCCGAGAGCGAGCAGGAGCTGGGTCTGCCCATTACGGACGAGCAGCTCGAGGAAATGCGCGCGCATCTCGACGATATCGATTTTGACCGCGCCGCCGAGTATGAGCACCGGCTGCGCCACGATGTGATGGCACACATCCGCACGTTCGGCGACGCCTGCCCGAAGGCCGCGGGCATCATCCATCTCGGCGCAACGAGCTGCTATGTGGACGACAATACCGATCTTCTGCAGATGCGCGCAGCGCTGAAGCTCATCCGCGGCGAATTGCTCGCAGCGATCGACGCGCTTTCCGAATTTGCCGCGCGCGAGGCCGACACGCCGACGCTCGCCTGGACGCACTTCCAGGCCGCGCAGCCCACGACCGTGGGAAAGCGCGCAACGCTCTGGCTCCAGGACTTTCTGCTCGATCTCGAGCAGCTCGAAACCGAGCTCTCCCGTCTTCCCATCTCCGGCTGCAAAGGCGCGACCGGCACCGCGGCGAGCTTTCTTGCCCTCTTCCACGGCGACGGGGAGAAGGTCCTCGCGCTTGAGAAGAAGATCGCAGAAAAGATGGGCGTTCCCAACTGCATCCCCGTCGCCGGGCAGACGTACACGCGAAAGCTCGACTCCTTCGTGATGAACGTCCTCTCGGGCATCGCGCAGAGCGCCGCCAAAATGGCAACGGACATGCGCCTTCTCG
>CAVEPP010000258.1:0-3195 GCA_963617605.1 Alloprevotella sp.
CACTGCGAGTATATCCAGCTCCTGCTCAACTGGGGCGTGCTCGGTCTGGGGGCGTATCTCGCGTGGATCGTTCTGGCGCTGCGCCGCGCGCTGAAAAAGGGCGGCGCGCTCTCCTTCGCTCTTGCGGCGGGACTTCTCGGCTACGGTGTGCAGGCTCTCGTCAACATTGCGCAGGCGCCCGGCATTTCGCTCTTTTTTGTGCTCCTTGCCGTTCTTCGCGGACAAAATGACGCGGAGGAATTGACTTGCGGATAAATGGTGTTATAATGACGATATGTTGAGAAAAACACATATTAAGGAGCGTGAGCATATGAATCTGACCCCGGAACAACAGGCAATTCTGAACGGTGAAAAGGGCGAAGTGCTTGCCAAGGTGATGAAAACGCTTGTCATGTACGGCGATGCGTTCGGCGCGGAAAAGCTCGTGCCGGTCACGAGCAAATACGGCCACACCGTTATCAGCTTCGGTATCAACACGATGAAGCCGGTGTATGACCTGTACGACCAGCTTCTTGCCTCCGGCGCGGAATTCCAGCAGAAGTTCACCGCGGACCCGCTGCCGCTCGATCCGAACGTCCCCTCGAATCTTTTGCAGGATCTCGTGTTCAAGCAGTTCATGTATAAGCTCCAGCCGCGCTACGAAGAGCAGCTCCGCCGTATGGGTATGAAGGACGAAAAGGACTTCACCTGCGCCTGCTACTTTGACGAAGTCGGCAACATTCCCGAAAAGGGCGAAGTCCTCTCCTGGGCGGAGTCCTCCGCCGTCGTTTACGCCAACAGTGTTCTCGGCGCGCGCTGCAACCGAAACTCCGGCATCATCGACGTGATGGGCTCCATGATCGGCTATGTGCCGTACTTCGGCCTGCTGACGGACGAGGGCCGCAAGGCCACCTGGGTCGTTGAGGTCAAAACGACGAAAAAGCCCGAAGCGCAGCTTCTCGGCAGCGCCATCGGCATGAAGGTCATGGAGGATGTACCATATATCCGCGGTCTCGATGCGTGGCTCGGCACGGAGCTCAACAAGGATAACAAGGCGTATCTCAAGGACTTCGGCGCGGCGACCGCCTCGAACGGCGCGGTCGGCCTCTACCATATCGAGCATCTGACCCCCGAAGCCGTGGAGCAGGGCGACGCGCTCATCGCCCCCGGCGCGCAGGTCTACGTGGTGGACGACGCCGAGCTTGAGCGCGTGAAGGCGTCCTACCCGGTCATCTGGAAAAATCCGAACGCGAAGCCGAAGCTCGCCTTCATCGGCTGCCCGCATCTCACGATGGATCAGCTCATCGACTGGACGAAGAAGATCGAGGAAGGTCTCAAGGCATCGGGCCGCGACAAGCTCGCCGTGCCCACGGTGCTCACCACCGCGCCGCCGGTGCTTGAAGAGTTCAACAAAGGCCCCTATGCCTACCGGCTGAAGAAGACGGGCGCGATTTTGAGCTATATCTGCCCCCTGATGTACATGAACAACCCACTCTCCAAGTCCATGCCGGTCATCACCTGCTCGAACAAGCTGCGTACTTACACCTCGGCGAAGTTCTATTCCGAGGACGAGATCGTCGGCATCATCACCGGAAAGGAGACCAAATAATATGGCGAAAACGTTCAAGGGCCGCGTTGTCGTTCCCGGCACCGTCACGGCCAAAGCTCTCGTTTCCCACGGCGGCTTCAATACGCTTGCAAGCTATCAGTCCGCGCTCATGTTCGGCGATAAGGACGTAAAGTGCGGCGATCAGAACAACCCCGATATCTATAAAAAGCCCATGATCGGCGTGGCGCTGTGCCTGCCGCAGACCATCGGCTCCACGACCGGCGGCATGGTGTTCTACACTGCCGGTGCGCTCGGCAAGCTGCCCGCGTGCATGTGCTTCTCCAAGCCCATCGACTCGCTTGCCGCCGCCGGCGCCATCCTCTCCGACGTGTGGACGGAGACGCATATGCCCGTCGTCGATTCTCTCGGCGACGAGTTTCTCGAATATGTCAAGACCGGCATGAGCGTAACGCTTGCCGAGGACGGGACGGTGACCGTCGAATGAAATGCGCGATCTACGGCGCCGGTTCTCTCGGAACGGTGCTCGGCGCTTACATGACGAAGGGCGGCATTCCTGTCGAGCTCGTCAACCGCAACCGCGCCCACGTGGACGCGCTGCGCGAAAAGGGCGCGCACATCACCGGCACGGTGGACTTCTCCACGCCGGTGACGGCCATCACCCCGGAGGAGATGACCGCGCCCTACGACGTCATTTTCCTTATGACGAAGCAGCTGCACAACAAGGAAATTGTGACGTTTTTAAAGCCCCTGCTCGCGCCCGACGGCGTGATCGTCACGTTCCAGAACGGCATCCCCGAGCCGGGCATCGCCGAGATCGTCGGCGAGAGCCGCACGATCGGCTGCGTGGTCGAATGGGGCGCGACGATGGACGCTCCCGGCGAGTGCGTGCTCACGAGCGACCCGGACAGCCTCTCGTTCCACATGGGCGGCATGCAGGGCGTTTCGGACGCAAAGCTCGCGGAGGTGCGCTCCCTGCTCGAGAAAATGTGCCCGGTGGCGATGGAGGATAACCTCCTCGGTGCACGCTGGTCAAAGCTCCTCATCAACGCGACGTTCTCCGGTCTCGGCACCGTTGTGGGCGGCGTGTTCGGCGATGTGAGCGAGAAGAAGGACGCCCGGCGCGTCGCGGTGCGCTGCATGAAGGAGTGCATCGACGTCGGCCACGCCGCGGGCGCGGCGTTCGCGCCCGTGCAGGGCAAGGACCTTACGAAGCTGTTCTATTATAAAAACGGCTTTAAGCGCGCCGTTGCGGAGCTTCTTGTGCCCATCGCAATGAAAAAACACCGCGCCATCGAGCCCTCCATGCTGCAGGATCTCAAAAAGGGCAAGCCCTGCGAGATCGATGCGATCAACGGCGTCGTGTGCGAATGGGGCCGCAAGTGCGGCGTGCCCACGCCCATCAACGACCGTATCGTCGAGGTCGTAAAAAAGGAGCAGGCCGGGGAACTCCCCCTCGCGGAAAAGAACATCCGCTTCTTTGACGATCTGCTGTAAACCTCTATATAAAAGCTGAACCGGCGCAGTAAACCTGCGCCGGTTTTGATCAAGCCAAATCGAATTACGACAACGCCCGCGGAGACTTTGGACAGCCCCCGCGGGCGTTTCGCATCGTATGAAAATTAATCCGTGTAGCGGTTGATGAATTC
>CAVEPP010000259.1:0-3189 GCA_963617605.1 Alloprevotella sp.
CACTTTCGGACATCATCCAGGTGGCGTATTTCAAGCTCTCGCACGGCAAGCGCGTATTCAAAATGGCCCCCTTCCACCACCATCTCGAGATGGGCGGCTGGACGGGCCGGAAATGGAAAGAAAAAGAGATCTTCGTCCTGTTCGCGGGCATCACGCTCGTGATGGCGGTTGTATCGCTTCTCGGCGTAACGGGACGCTATTCCTTCTGAGCTTTTGAGAGGGTAATACCGGAGGCTCTCATGGATCATACTTCGGCCGGCACCGCGCCGGTCAAAACGGGTAAGGCAGACCGCAGGGCGGATCTGCCTTTCCTTGTTATCACGCTCACGCTGCTCGGCGTCGGCGTAGTGATGGTGCTCTCGGCAAGCTTTGCGAGCGCTTATTACGATCTGCAGGGCGAGACCGGGCGCAACCCGGTGTATTTCTTCTCCCGGCAGGCGATCTTCGCCGCGGCGGGCGTGTGCGTGATGCTCATCGCCTCGCGCATCCCGATGCGCGTTTACCGCGCCTGCGCGCTGCCGCTGCTGCTCGTTTCCATTGCGAGCCTTGCGGCGGTCCTGGTCATCGGCACGGTCGTAAACGGCGCAAGACGATGGATAAGCCTTGGCTTTACGACGTTCCAACCGTCAGAAATTACAAAAATCGCAATTATTCTTTACTTTTCGGCGCTGATATGCAAATATAAAGACCGGATGCGCACCTTCCGGTACGGCATCGCGCCGTTCGCGGCGATACTGGCGGTCGTTTCGGCGCTGCTCGTGCTTGAGCCGCACTTTTCCGCGACGATCATCATCCTTGCCATCGGAACTTCGATGCTCTTTCTTGGCGGGGTCCGGCTGCACTGGTTCATCGGCGCGGCCAGTGTGCTGCTCGTCGGCGCGGTAGTGGCGGTGCTGTTCGTGCCGTATGTCGCGGCGCGCGTGGCGTCGTTCCGTGACCCTTTCTCCGATCTCACCGGCGACGGCTGGCAGATCGTCCAGTCGCTCTATGCGATCGGCTCGGGCGGGCTTTCCGGTCTCGGTCTCGGCATGAGCCGCCAGAAATACCTCTATCTTCCTGAGGAGCACAACGACTTCATCTTCTCCGTTGTGTGTGAGGAGCTGGGATTCATTGGCGCTTCGGCTATTCTTATCCTCTTTGCCATGCTCATCGTGCGCGGGTACTGGATCTCCATGCAGAGCGGCGACCGCTTCAGCTTTCTTACCGGCTGCGGCATCACAACGATGCTCGCGCTGCAGGTCGTGCTGAACGTTGCGGTGTGTACGAATCTTGTTCCATGCACTGGCATCTCGCTGCCGTTTTTCAGCTACGGCGGCACGGCGCTGCTCATCCAGATGGGCGAGGCGGGGATTCTGCTGAGCATATCGCGGGAGAACCCCTGCGCGGCCTACGCGCCGCGGGAACTCTTTAAAACCGTAAAAAATCAAAAAATCGAGGAATGACCTATGCGTTTTCTGTTTGCCTGCGGCGGCACCGCGGGCCATGTAAATCCCGCCGTCGGCGTGACCGGGCGGATCCGCGAGCTTTTGCCGGACAGTGAGATATTGTTCATCGGCGCTCTCGGCAAAATGGAAATGGAGCTTGTCCCCCGCGAGGGGTACGAGATCCGCGGCGTGCCGGTGAGCAATCTGAGCCGGTCGCTCTCGGTGGAGGGCATCAAGCACAATATAAAATTTGTCTCCGATCTTCTCAAATCCGGCCCCGCGTGCCGGAAGATCATCGAGGAGTTCCAGCCGGATGTCGTTGTCGGCACCGGCGGGTACGTCTGCTACCCGGTGCTGCACGAGGCGGCGAAGCTCGGCATCCCTACCGTCGTGCACGAGAGCAACGCCGAGCCCGGCCTCACAACGCGCCAGCTGGAAAAGAGCGTGGATAAGATTATGGTCGGCTTTGCCGAGGCGCGGGAGAATTATAAGCACCCCGAAAAGGTCGTTGTGACCGGCACGCCCGTGCGTCTCGGCTTCATGCGCTCGGATAAAAGCGCCGCGCGCCGCGCGCTCGGCATCGCGGAGAACGAACCGCTCGTCGTTTCCGTGTGGGGCAGTCTCGGCGCAACGGAAATGAACAAGACCGTTGCGCGCATGATCGCTCTCGCCATGGACGGCGCGGAGCGCCCCTTCCGGCTCGTCCACTCGGCGGGCAAGCGCGGCATAAAGAGCATGACGGAGTATATGAGCGAGGAGCTTGGTCTCTCCGGCTGGAAGGAAGCCGGGTTTGACGTTGTGGACTATATTTATGATATGCCCCTTCTTATGGCGGCGGCGGACATCGTCCTCTGCCGGAGCGGTGCATCCACGCTCGCGGAGCTCACCGCCATCGGCAAACCGGCGATCCTCGTTCCCAGCCCGAACGTGGTGAACAACCACCAGGAGAAAAACGCCCGCGTGCTCGAGCGCGGCGGCGGGGCCGTCGTGCTGCTTGAGAGCGACGCCGGAGCCGACGTGATGCTTTCTACGATTAACGAGCTTTTGAACGATAAGGAAAAGCTCACCGAAATGGAGGAGCATATGCGCTCTCTTGCCGTGGAGAACGCCACCGACGAGATCACGTCCATCGTCCTCTCTCTCGCCGCCGGGGAGTAATTTGGCAAACGGCGCTTTCCCTGCATAGTATGGCTTGAAAATGCTGTGCGGGGGAAGAACTATGAGTATATGGCATATAACCGGCGGATCGCCGCTTCGCGGACAGATCCGCGTACAGGGCTCAAAGAACGCGGTTTTGCCGGTGATCGCGGCGTCGCTTCTTTGCGGCGCGGAAACGGAGCTGCTCAACTGCCCGAATCTGAGCGATGTTGACGCGGCAATGGATATTCTCCGCTATCTCGGCTGCACCGCGGCACGCTGCGGCGACGCGCTCTGCATCAATACGACCGCGCCCGCGCGGTGCGACATTCCGCGCGAGCTGATGCACCGGATGCGCTCCTCCGTGATCTTTCT
This sequence comes from Alloprevotella sp., assembly GCA_963617605.1. Lineage (GTDB taxonomy): Bacteria > Bacillota > Clostridia > Oscillospirales > Oscillospiraceae > Apopatocola. The sequence continues at coordinate 2,937 of CAVEPP010000259.1, forward strand.
CGGCCCGCTGCTCGCCCGCTTCGGCGAGGCGGAGGTTTCGCTTCCCGGCGGCTGCGAGCTTGGCCCCCGGCCCATCGATCTCCATCTGCACGCCCTGCGGCTGCTCGGCGCGGAGATCGAGGAGGGGGAGGACAGCATCGTGTGCCGCGCCTCGCATCTTCACGGTGCGGAAATATCGCTCATGCTGCCGAGCGTCGGCGCAACGGAAAACGCCATGATCGCCGCCTGCGCGGCGGAGGGCGCGACCGTCATT